>CAUEYG010000055.1 GCA_959021945.1 uncultured Eubacteriales bacterium
GCAGGAAATGCAAAATGATGGCAGCTTAGGCTGCTTCTGCAAACCGGTACTTGAAAATATTAAGAAATCTTCATATTTTAGACATAAAACCTTAACAAAGCTGTAAGGGGCTGTTAAAACAAAACCTGTTGCTGACTGATATAATATGTTTATCAGTTACAACAGGTTTTTTCATGTGTGTAGAAAGAGGGAAAAATGAAACGAAAACGGCTTACTGAGTGTTTTCCATGGCTGCTGCCACTGAGAAAGAAGCAAAGAGTGTTTTGTTTTTATACTGGCATGGCTCTTGACAGACGGGAGTATGCTCAGGTGATTCAGACAAAAACTCTGCCATATCTTCAGGCAGAAAGCAGCAGCCCTCTGTATAACAGGGAAACAGGATTTGACATGAAGTATCAGGAAAACAAAGTTTTTAATTTAAAGCTAGCGTCAAAAAAGTTGGACGGGCTGCTGATTCGTCCGGGGGAAACCTTTTCCTTTTGGAAAGCAGTACGCTATGCTGATAGGGAAATCCCCTACAGAGATGGGCTGACAGTTGTCAATGGAAAGATGGAAACTACGGCAGGAGGAGGAATGTGCCAGATGAGCAATTTGCTCTTTGAGCTCTTTGTAAAATCTCCTTTCACGATCGTAGAAAGAAAAGGTCATGTCAAAAAAGAGTTTCCTGATCCAGGGACCAGCTTGGCTGGAATTGATGCAACGATTAATGAAGGGTGGATTGATTTAAAGGTAGAAAATAAGACGGATCACACCTTTCAAATCCGCCTGTCTTTTGACCGGGAACATATTTACGGATATCTCAGAGCAGATGGAGAAACGGAAAAATATCAGGTATTTAACCGGGGTCTTCATTATATTCGGACAGAGGGGAAAGTGTATCAAAAGGTTTCTGTATACCGGAGGCTTGAAAATGTGTGTGACAGGGAGCAGCTGCTTTATACAAACGTGTGTGAAATCCAGTATCCGCTGCCTGAAGATGTGGAAATAAGGGAGGAATAAGACAATGGAAAGAAGGAAAAAGATTGGTGTTCTTTTTGGAGGCAGCTCTTCGGAGCATGAGATTTCTTTAAAATCAGCATATGGGATTATCAGCCATATGAACCAAAAACGGTACGAGCCTGTTTTACTGGGAATTACAAGAGAAGGAAGCTGGTATCTGTACAAGGGAGATATAAAACGGATAGAAGAGGGTACCTGGCACTTGGACAAGGATTGCTGTATTCCTGCAATCCTTTCGCCGGACCGCAGCATAAGAGGGGTGGTGTATACAGAGCAGGGAAAGGTAAAGCAAGTTGAACTGGATGCAGCTCTTCCGGTGCTCCATGGAAGGGCAGGAGAAGATGGCACAGTCCAGGGTCTTTTGGAACTGGCCGGAATTCCGGTGATCGGATGCGGCACCATGTCATCTGCCATCTGCATGGATAAAGATATGTCCCATAGACTGGCAGCTTCTGCCGGAGTGAAAGTACCTGAATCACTGGTGCTGGATGGCTTTCGGATGGAAAAGGCTCTGGCCTGGGCAGAAAAAAATGGTTATCCGGTGTTTGTAAAACCAGCTACAGAAGGGTCTTCCGTAGGGATTAGCAAGGTTTGCCAAAAAGAAGATTTGGAACATGCTCTGCGGCTTGCCTTTGATCATGATGAGAAAGTGATTTTGGAAGAAGCCATTGAAGGGTTTGAAGTAGGCTGTGCCATACTGGGATGCAAGGACCCGGTAATCGGCGAAGTAGATGAAATTGAAACACAAGACGGTTTCTTTGATTTTAAGGAAAAATATACACAAAAACATTCCCATATCTATGTGCCAGCCAGAGTTTCGAAGGAAAAAGCAGATGAAATCAAACAGACTGCAAAGCTAATTTACTGGGTACTGGGCTGTAAAGGATTTGCCAGAGTGGATCTGTTTCTTACTCCCGGCGGAGATCTGGTTTTTAATGAAATCAATACTATCCCCGGTTTTACGGTGCACAGCAGATATCCCAATATGCTGAAAAGCATCGGCCTTTCTTATGAGGAGATTGTTGAAAAGCTGATCCAAACGGAGGTGGGAGCATGAAACGCATTGAACTGAGAGGAAAACAGCTTTTCATGGGAGCATTGATTCTTGTCAACCGGGACTTTCCCCTTAAAAAACGGATTGCAAGGAGAGGGCTTTGTTCTGTTGGGGCTGGTGTTATGCTGGAAAAACAGGCTGCCTTGGCTCTGAAAATGTTATTGATACAGCAGAAAGACATTGTCAGTGTCAGCGGTTTTCGCAGTGGGAAAGAACAATATCAAATTTATGCGGAGTCTTTAAAAGAAAACGGGGAGCACTTTACGAAAAGTTATGTGGCGCTTCCCGGCCACAGTGAGCATGAATGCGGGTTGGCCATTGATGTGGGAGAAAATCGCCAGCCCATTGATTTTATTCGCCCATCTTTTCCTTATAAAGGGGCTTGCCAGGAATTTAGAAACAAAGCTCCTTATTATGGATTTGTTCAAAGATATAAAAAGGACAAAGAAACCATCACAGGCATTGCCCATGAGCCCTGGCATTTTCGATACGTGGGATTTCCACATTCCCTGATTATGGAAGAAAAGGGGATGTCTTTGGAAGAATACCTGCAGCTTTTGAGACAGGAAAAGAGGATTGTCTGGAGGTGTGGAGGAAGAACCGTGGAGATCCGGCATGCTGAGGCAGATCAAACGGGCTCTGTGATTTTTCATCTCAAAGAAGAGCAGCCTTATCAAGTTTCCGGCGATAATAAAGGCGGCGCTATTCTTACCTTGATGTAAAAAGAATGTTCCGGCAGCGAAAAAGAAATGGTAATTCCCTGTGCTAGATAAATCATTCCAACTCTTCTAAGCCTTGACGCAGCAAAAAGTATGGGATAGAATAAATAAGTTATTGATATAAGGAGAATCCATGATTTATTTAGACAATAGTGCGACAACAAAGCAGCATGAAAAGGTGACGGAAACCATGCTTACCTATATGCAGCATGATTTTGGAAATCCTTCCTCCCTTTACGGCCTGGGCGTTACAGCGGAAAAGGCTATAAAGGATGCAAGAAAGAAAGTCATGAAGGCCATAGGACGCTCTGAGGGCAGCTTTTATTTTACCTCTGGCGGTACAGAAGCAGACAGCATGGCAATTTTCGGTGCTGCTATGGCTAGGAAACGGCGAGGGCGCAGTATCATCACTTCTAAGGCAGAGCATCCGGCAGTGCTGGAAGCCTGCAAAAGGTTGGAGGAACAGGGCTTTCATGTGACTTATGTAGGTGTGGACCGGCAGTGCCGTCTCAATATGGAAGAGCTGGAAAAGGCCATAACAGAAGATACGATTTTAATCACTGTTATGCAGGTGAACAATGAGACAGGAACCATCATGCCCATTGACCAAATAGCACAAATCAAACAAAACGCCCTCCTTCATACAGATGCTGTGCAGGCATTTGGAAAAGTAAAGCTTTCTGAGAAGGCTGACCTTCTTTCTGTCAGCGGCCATAAAATCCATGGACCTAAGGGAATCGGCGGTCTATGGATTAAAAAGGGCGTTCATATTCCTGCTTTTTTGGTGGGAGGCGGACAGGAAGACGGGATGCGGTCAGGCACAGAAAATGTTCCTGCCATTGCCGGTTTTGGTACAGCGGCAGAAATGACAGTCCATCAGCCAGCTGCAGAGGAGATTCGCAGTTATTTGCTGGAAGGCTTGAAACAGGAAATCAAAGAGATCAGCATAAACAGCCCGGAAGATGGGTGTCCGTCTGTTCTCAATGTATCTTTTTTGGGGACAAGGGCAGAAGTACTGGTTCACACGTTGGAGCAAGATGAAATCTATGTTTCTACAGGGTCAGCGTGTTCTTCCAACAAAAAAGGACAGAGTCATGTGCTAAAAGCTATGGGGTTGACTGATCAGGAGATTGAAGGGGCCATCCGTTTCAGCTTTGGCAGATATAATACAAAAGCAGAGATGGATATTGTCGTGGATAAAGTAAAATCTGCAGTAGCCCGTTTTCGCAGATTAGGCAGTTTCAGGTAGGAGCCGGCAGGTTTAGGAAAAGGAGAGCAAAAGAGTGAACGAGCAACATATTTTTATTGTAAGGTGCGGGGAAGTGGCTCTGAAAGGCATGAACAAGCCATATTTTGAGCGCATGCTGGCAGAGCGCATTCGTAAACTTTTAAAACGGAAATTTGACCATTTTGAAGTAAAGCGTCATGAAGGGCTGATCTTTGTAAGAGCAGATAAAGATTACCCAAAAGAAGAAATCATTCAGGAAATATCAAAGGTCTTTGGCGTAGCCTCCATCAGCCCTGCAGTAGAAGCAGAATCCAATCTGGACGCTATAGGCGAAGCAGCTGTATCTTATATGCAGGAAATCATAGAAGAACGGGGTATTAAAACTTTCAAAGTAAAGGCAAAGCGGGCAGACAAGAATTTTCCTGTAAAATCACCGGAGATCGGCAGAATTATCGGAGCGAAAATTCTCATAGGATGCAAAGTGCTGCAGGTAGATGTCAATCATCCGGATTGCCTTTTGTATGTAGATGTGCGCCAGGACCGTTCTTATATTTTCCAGGATAAAATCGCAGGTTTTGGAGGTCTTCCTCTAGGGACGAACGGCAAGGGCCTTTCTCTTCTTTCCGGCGGCATCGACAGTCCGGTAGCTACGTGGATGATGGCAAAGCGAGGAATGATGATTGAGGCTGTTCATTTTCATTCCTACCCATACACCAGCCAGCGGGCCCAGGAAAAAGTAGAGGATCTGGCAAAGATTGTGGCTACATATTGCGGGCGCTTTAAGATGCACGTGATTAACCTTTTGCCTATCCAGGAGCAAATCGTGCAAAACTGCCCAGAGGAAGAGACGACGATTTTGGTGCGCCGGTTTATGATGCGAATTGCAGAAAAGGCAGCCCAGGAGACAGGGTGCGGCATGTTGATTACGGGAGAAAATCTGGGGCAGGTAGCCAGCCAGACTGCAGAAGCTCTCACAGTGACAGATGCTTCTGTTCAGCTTCCGGTTATGCGGCCTTTGATTGCTCTGGATAAAGTAGACATTATGGATAAAGCCAGAGAGATCGGCACTTATGAAACTTCCATACAGCCATATGAAGACTGCTGTACTGTGTTTTTGCCAAAGCATCCGGCTACAAAACCAAAGCTGGAGCGTATCCTCGCCTCAGAGAGCAAGCTGGACTGTGAAAAATTAATAGCAGATGCAGTCGCTTCACGCGAAACAATCGACATAAAACCTGAATAAACGATAAAAATAGAAGTATTTCCTCCTTTTCTCCTAAGGACAAGCAGTCATCTCCGTACTATAATGGAATTGTACATTGCGGTTAGAGAAAGGAGGATTTTTATATGCATTTAAAGTTTCAAATGACCGATGATATTCTCATTGCTTCTGCCTTTGGAGAGCTGGACCATCACAGTGCAGCAGCTGTGAGAGATGAAATAGATCAGACCATAGAAGCCTTTCAGTGCCGGCATTTGGTCTTTGATTTTGAAAAAGTGACCTTTATGGACAGTTCTGGCATTGGGGTAGTGCTGGGAAGATACAACAAAGTGACAAAAAAAGGGGGACGCATTTTTCTTGCGGGCTGCTCGGAATTTGTGGAAAAAATCTTATATATGGCAGGCGTTTTTACTGTTGTGGATAAACAGAGGACGGTAGGGGATGCCATTTGCCTTTTAAAGGGGCAGGAGCAACTGGAAATGGAGGTGAGTGCCAGTGGAGAATAAAATGAGAATTGAGTTTGCTGCCAGAGCGGAAAATGAGGCCTTTGCCCGTTCCGCTGCCGCCGCTTTTGTAGCGGGCCTTGATCCGACCATTGAAGAACTGACCGAAATCAAGACAGGGGTATCTGAGGCTGTCAGTAACAGTATTATTCATGGATATCATGAAGATTCATCTAAAATGGTAGTGTTGGAATGCCGCATTGGCAGCACCGGAAAAGTGACTCTTATGATAAAAGATGAAGGAATAGGGATTGAGGATGTGAATAAGGCGCGGGAGCCTATGTTTACAACAGGGAGGACAGAAGAACGATCGGGAATGGGCTTTACAGTTATGGAAAGCTTTATGGACAAAGTGGAGGTAGAGTCTCGCACCGGAGAGGGAACGACGGTGACGATGACCAAACAGCTTGACATCAGCAATGACCGCTAGATATGTGCCGGTAAAAAAAGAAGATACATATGCGCTAATAGAAAAGGCTCAACAGGGAGATCAAGATGCCCGGGAGCTGATTGTAAATCAAAATACAGGACTTGTAAAAAATTTAGCATTGAAATTTACCGGGTCCGGTTACGAGCTGGACGACTTGCTTCAGATCGGCTTTATGGGTTTGTTAAAGGCCATAGACCGGTTTGACACCAAATTTGATGTTATGTTTTCCACCTATGCCGTTCCCATGATTTTAGGGGAAATCAAACGATATATCCGAGATGACGGTAAGATAAAAGTGAGCCGCCAGCTAAAGATGGATATGCGGAATTTAAAAAAACTGAAAGAGGAGTATTACAATAAACATGGAACTTGGCCCAAGCTAAGTTATCTGGCTCAGGAGATGGAGCTTCCGGTAGAAAAGATTCTGGAGATTCTCGATGCAGCGGAGGCGCTGGCTAATGTAGAGAGTCTGGATAACAGTGAAATTTCAGAGGGGTACCGGGAAAAGAAAGTAGGGCATGTTTCTGAAGAGGATCGAAATGTAAATATGATCGACCTGAAGATGATGATCGGCAGTTTGGAAGAACGGGAAAGACAGATTATTGTTTTGCGCTATTTTAAAGATTTAACGCAGCAGCAGATTGCCGGAAAAATGGGGATCTCTCAGGTGCAGGTGTCTCGAATTGAAAAGAAGGTGCTGAAGAATATGCGGGAGAAGATGGCGAAGTAGGGGCAGACAACCTTTTGTTCCGGCGCCTGGTCCTCGCGCCGCGTGTTTAGCTGTTTTGGCACCGGGCTGCGGAGGGAGCCTTCACAAAAGGTTGTCTGCCGGAAAAGTGTGGTTTGTTCCGGTGCCTGGTCCTCGCGCGGCGTGTTTGGCTGTTTTGGCGCCGAGCTGCGGAGGGAGCCTTCACAAAAGGTTGTACCTTATGTACACACTTATGAGCCGAAGAAATTTAATGTAATGATGCTGATCATAATCAGTACAAGAGCAAAGATGCCGGTTTTCGTGATTTTTTGTTTGTAAATAAAATAGCCTACAATTGGTGTTACAACGGTTCCTACTGCCCCCCATGTAGCATAGGCTATGCTCAAATCAATTTTGGCCAGGCATAGGCCAAAGAAATAATAGCTGAATCCATATCCCAGGATACAGATAATAGTAGGTTTCAGAACAGTAAAGCCTTTCGTTGATGTTGTTACGGATGCAGCTACCATCTCGCAGGCAATAGAAACGGCCAACAAAAGATATGCAAAAGCCATATTTATTCCTCCTCCTCTTTTGGCGTTCCAAAAAGATTAAGTAAAAAGACACCGATTGCCATGGTGATAATAGAAATCCAGCCTACGATTGTGAGATGCTGGTCAAAGAGGACGACCCCCAGTATGGCACAGGCAATGGCTCCTGCCGCAGTCCATGTGGCATATCCAACTGCAAGATCGATAATATGCAGGATTTTTGAAAATAAAGTGAAGGCCACAAAATAACATACGATTAAGAGAATGGTTAATTTCTTGTTCTCAAAGCCATCACAAGCTTCAAGACAAGCTGATCCTATGATCTCGCAAACAATGGAAAGCGCAAGGATAACATAGGCTACAGGTTTTGATACATTTAACATAAAAACTCCTTTCAAAATACAAATCTATCTATTTTTATAGAGGTTGACGTAAAGTCAATGTCAAGAGAAATGTAAGAAAAAA
>CAUEYG010000056.1 GCA_959021945.1 uncultured Eubacteriales bacterium
GGAGCATGTTGGGATGCCCCTCTCCTCCCGGTGAAGGGATATGGATTCCCTGGGCAGTATGCCCGTTAACGTTTACTAATTCAATCTGTACCATAATTCTCAGTCCACCTTTCTTCTTATTATAAGTTTCTGTTTCCTTCTTTCACCTATTAATTTGTACCACTTACATTTACAATCTCTATACTCCCGCTGTTTTTTCCATAAAAACTTTACAAAAATGATTAAACACAGCCACTACACGACCCACGCCTACCATTGCAGCTATGGTGCCAATACCTACTCCTATCAAACGTCCGGCAAAAATCAGGCTAAGACAAACAGTAATCCCTATATTGAAAAGATCAAAACAGTTTTTTGTAAATCCCATTTCTTTTCCAATTTTGTCGGAGATAGCCTGCACGATTCCATCTCCGGGATTTGGGACCATTCGTACATTCACAGACATGGCGGCTCCGATTCCAGTAAAAATAATCGCCATTGCCAGCAGCAAACCGTTTTTCCAAATTGAATCGTAATCAAAAGGGAGAAGATATTCAAAAAGACTTAAAAAGCGCGTAAAACAAATGGCCAGGGGAAGCTGTAAAAAATCATATGCCTTGGCGCCCCTGCCTTTTATTATTAGCTGAACAATAACAAAAATGCAGTAAATAACCATTGTCGTATTGCCAAAATCAAGGTCCCATATAAAAGCGATGCTATATGGCACCGAGATAATTGGAGAAACACCTAAACCAGTCTTTGTATTCAAAGTGATTCCCAGCGCTAAAATTAAAAGCCCGCCAATATAATAAATCCACCGAATTATGACCTGCTTTTTCAATCCTTTTCCCCTTTTACAAAGGTTCCTTCCTTCATAATCACTTCCATATTATCTGTAGAAATCGCCTTCATGTCTTCTGCAGGATTTCCATCTATTACTAAAAGATCTGCAAATTTTCCTGCTTCCAAGGTTCCTGTAATATCATCAATCTTTAGCATTTCCGCACCGTTTTTCGTAGCAGCTGACAGCACTTCCATATTGGTCATGCCAGCCTTGTTGAGCGCATACATTTCTGTAATGGCATATTTGCCGTAAGGGGTCAGTGTGCTGCAAAAAGAATCAGAACCAACGGTAATGCGAATCCCCTTTTTATTGGCGTTAAGCAAATTGTCTGTAATCCGATTCAGCTCTTTTTCTGCTGTGGTCTCTCCCGGATATTGGTCATGAATCGGTCTGTACGGCGGTTCATACACAGAAAACCACTCAAAGAAAAACTGGAAGGTAGGGCAAAAGGTAATGTCTTTTTCCTTCATAATTTGCAGACATTCTTCATTTAATTCCTGGCCGTGAATAATAGCGGAAACCCCTGCCCTGCAGGAATCCAAAGCACCTTGGTAGCCTTCTGCATGGGACCACACAGGAAGGCCGATCATGTTGGATTCATCTACTACTGCCTGGATTTCCTCCATAGTATAGTGGGAATCTGCCTTTGCATCATGCCTCCAGATTCCTCCCCCAGTGGACCAGATTTTAATGGCATCCGGATTTTCTCTGATTCTTCGGCGGATGGCTTTGCGCAGTTCCCAAGGACCGTCCACTCGCTCCGCCCAAGGATGGGACGCCTCGTTATATTCCAAAGGCAGTCTGTGAGAGTCTCCATGCCCCGCTGTCCTGCAAAATCCAATACCGGAAGTAACCGTCCTTGGCCCTGGTATCACCCCTTTTTCGATCATATCCCGTATGTAAGGGCCAAACCTGGAAATTTCACCAACAGAGGTCAATCCGTTTTCAAGAGCTTCTCTGGCCTGAGCCACTGCGACTACAGCCTTTTGAAAAATTGGCTCCAGCACCCATTCTGTATCATTATCGCTCAAGTTTCCGCTATAGTGAAGGTGCGTGTCAATCAGTCCCGGCATAATGGTCTTTCCGGAAATATCCCGTGTTTCATAGCTTCCATCAAAGTCCTTCTTTTCTCCGGCATACATAATCTTTTTATCGTCTACTAATACCAGCGAATCTTTTACAGGGGCTCCGCCATTTCCATCAATCAAAAGTCCGTTTACAAAAGCAATTTTCATAATTCCACCTCATTTTATTTTGCATTCATATTGATATATTCGGCCTTAGTTTTACTATACATGATTTTTTGGCTCCCGTACAGTCCATAATAGCCAGACAGCATATAACTAACGCTGCAGGCAACGCCAAAAAACAGCAATCCCGGTGCTCCAAACAGCTCAATTCCTAACACAATAGATGCTACAGGGCTATTGACAACTGCACAAAAGGTGGCGATTAAACCAATTGCAGCTGCAAATCCAGGTTCCAAACCCATAAGCGGACCTGCCCAACATCCCATTGCAGCTCCTATAAAAAAGGTAGGGACAATCTCTCCCCCCTTATAACCGGCTCCCAGTGTGATGGCTGTAAATAACATTTTTAATAAAAAACTCCACCACTCTCCCTGGCCGTCAAGAGCCTGAAAAATCACATTCATTCCTGAGCCATTATAGTTTCCTGATGGAAACAGCAGCGATAGACCTGCAAGAACAACCCCTCCTACGAAAATCCTTAAATATGGATTTTTGAAAACATGGTTAAAAAATTCATCAACTCGATCCATAAAAAAGATGTAGATAATACTGAGCAGCGCACAGCATACGCCAAGAAGCGCAACTTGCAGGACCGGCCATATCCCCAGAGCCGGAACAGAAAGCACTTTTTCAATCTCAAGGCCAAAGCCAAAAAATATAGAAATCCCATAAGCTACCAGAGAAGATACAAGACAGGGCACCAGACCTGAATAATAAATAACACCTACGCTGATTACTTCGAGGGCAAAGAAAACAGCAGTCAGGGGAGTTCCAAACAGAGCTGCAAAAACGCCGCTCATCCCGCTGAGTACAATGAGGGACATATCCTTTTCATCCAAATGAAACAGCCTCCCTACGTGAGTACCGATGCTGCCTCCAATTTGCAGCGCCGCGCCTTCCCGCCCTGCAGAACCTCCTAAAAGATGTGTAATTGCTGTACTTATGAAAATTAAAGGGCCTAATCTGACTGGAACTTTTTCTTCTGCCCGCACGGAACCAATGACGCGGTCTGTGCCAATAGCAGATGTCATACCGCATAATTTATAGACGCCTACGATGAGCAGCCCTCCTATTGGAAGAAAGAAAATCAGCCATTCATGGGATTGACGCAATACATTGGCGTATTCTACGGTAAAACGAAAAAGACTTCCCACACCGCCGCTGATAACTCCTACAAGAGCCGCAATGAAATTCCATTTGAGAAAACTTTTTATAAAAACTCCTGAGTGTTGTATTTTTTCTAATAGTATTTGTTCCATTTTATTTTGATAGTATATCCGCCAGATGATAGAGGTCTGTATCAAAGGGCCGTTTCATAGTAAGGGCTTCCTTCAGATCATAAGCAACAATTTCTCCGCCGCAGACGCCAATAGCTTTGCTGTTCTCATCATCGTAAAGCAATTCCACTGCTTTGCCGGCAGTCCTGCTGGCGAGCATCCGATCTTTTGCAGTAGGCGAGCCGCCTCTTTGCAAATAAGCCAGGATCACAACCCGAGTTTCTTTTCCTGTCTTTTCTTCAATGATCTGGGCCAGCTCCTTGGCATCTACCTCAACGCCTTCTGCTTTCATAATAATATTGTGCAGCTTTCCTCTGTTTTTTCCCTGGATGATCTTTTTACATACCCGGTTTATATCAAAGGGCATTTCCGGCACTAAAATGTTATCAGCACCCCCTGTCAATCCTGCATAAAGGGCAATATCTCCGCAGTGACGTCCCATGACTTCGATTACAGTAGCCCGTTCATGGGAAGAAGAAGTATCCCGTATATTGGTCACAGCAGAAAGAACCGTGTTGACAGCAGTATCAAACCCAATGGTATAATCCGTATAGCCCAGATCATTATCAATGGTTCCGGGAATGCCCATGACCGTAATTCCTCTTTTAGACAATTCCAGGCCGCCCCTAAAAGAGCCGTCTCCACCTATTACTACAACTCCTTGGATACCAAAGGCGGACAGCACATTGACCGCATGTTTTTGCCCGTCCTCTGTCATAAAACGCTCGCTTCTGGCTGTCCGAAGGACAGTACCGCCTCTGTGAAGGATGTCCCCAACAGAGGACATATCCATTTCTTTAATAGCTCCTTCGATGAGACCTTCATAACCTCTCTGTATGCCGTAAACTTCCATTCCCATATCAATTCCGCACCGTACAACAGCACGGACGGCTGCGTTCATACCGGGAGCATCGCCTCCGCTGGTCAGTACACCGATTCGTCTCATTCTCCATTCTCCTTTTATAACTTTAGATTTTCCTCTCCAATCAGCTCAATCACCTGTTTTTTAAAACGCTCATCTGCATTTACCCAAAGGTCTGGCTTTGTTTTCATTGATTTTCCTGTAGCGCCAAGATAAATAATAACCGGGGTCTCCCCTTTATGGTCCACCAGTATTTGTCTGATTTGTTCCAGCCCATTTTCCAATTTATCCGGTATCCGAATCTTGACTGGATTTACAGATGCCAGGCGGGCTCCTTTGCTGGTTTCACGCAGATCCAGCACTTCATTTGCCAGTATTTTAGGCAGTTCTCCTTCCTTAAAGTTAATGGTGCCTTTTACAACAATCAGGCTGTCTTCTTTAATCAGAGAAGAACAGCGCTCGTAAACATTTGGAAATACCACGACTTCTACGTTTCCAAAGAGGTCTTCCATATCTACAAAAGCCATCATCTTGTTGTTCTTTGTAACCAGAGTCTTTTTGCTGGTAATAATGCCCGCCATGGTAGCGCGCATCCCATCGAAGATCACATGGCCTCCGATAGGCGTTTCTCCTGCTTCCTCCTGGTCTGCAGCATGAGCCAAATCTTCTGCTGTTACATTGGTCAGCCTGCTGATCTGATCCTCATATTCCTTTAACGGATGGTCAGAAAGGTAAACGCCCAGCATTTCCTTTTCCATACTGATAAGAATTTCTTTGGAAAAGTTTTCAACATCAGGCAATCTGGATGCTGCTTCTTCCACTTCCATTTGTTCCGCATTAATCTGAAACAAGGACATCTGCCCTTCAATATTTTTTCTGGAATCATTTTGTGCAGATTCGATTAAGCCCTCGTAAACTGCCATATGGGCCGCACGGTTTTCATTCAGACTGTCCAAAGCTCCGGCCTTAATCAGGCTTTCTACTGCCTTTTTATTCATTTCATGAATATCAACATTGCTGATAAATTGAAAGATATCCCTGGGAGCACCCTTTTCCTTCCGGACGCTGGTAATGGCATTGATCACGCCCTCCCCTACATTTTTTACGCCCAAGAGTCCAAACCGAATTTTGCCGTCTCTCACAGTGAATTTCTTTCCGCTCTCATTGATATCAGGTGGGAGCACTTCAATATTCATTTCTGTACAGTTGCGAATATATTTGGCAATGGTGCCTGCATCTCCCATTACACTGGTCATAAGGGCTGCCATAAATTCTACCGGATAGTAGGTTTTTAAATAAGCGGTCTCATAAGCGATGACTGCATAAGCTGCTGCATGGGATTTGTTAAAGGCGTATTCAGCAAAGCTTACCATCTGATTAAAGATTTCCTCAGCGATTTCCTCCGGGATTCCATTTCTCACACAGCCTGCAATCTCCACATTGCCCTTATCATCTGTTTTGCCATGGATAAAATATTCTTTTTCCTTTAACATAACATCCATCTTCTTTTTCCCCATTGCACGGCGCACCACATCGGATCTGCCATAGGAATATCCGCCCAGGTCCCGTACAATCTGCATAACCTGCTCCTGATAAATCAAACAGCCATAGGTAACAGAAAGGATAGGTTCCAGACTTTCATGTATATATTGTATCTTATCCGGATTTTTCTTATTCTCAATATAATTTGGGATAGATGCCATAGGTCCCGGACGGTACAGAGCCACGCCGGCTACAATATCTTCAAAGCAGTCGGGCCTCAGGTTTTTCATAAACTGGGTCATGCCGCCGCTTTCCAGCTGAAAAATCCCCTGCGTATTTCCCCTGGCAATCAGCTCATAAGTCTTTGGATCATCATATGTCATCTTTGAAAAATCAATGGAAATCCCATGGTTTTCCTGAATCATTTCCAGCGCATCCCGAATAACCGTTAAGTTTCGGAGCCCTAAAAAGTCCATCTTCAAAAGGCCAAGCTCCTCAATTGTAGTCATAGTAAACTGGGTGGAAACTCCTTTGTCAGACAAGTACAGGGGCACATATTCATCAATGCTTTTTTTCGAAATAACCACGCCTGCTGCGTGTGTGGAAGCGTGACGGGGCATTCCTTCCAGCGCCTTTGCCATATCCAGCACTTGCCGCACTTTTTCGTCTTTTTCATAGGAAGCCTTTAATTCCGGATTCATAGACAGAGCCTTATCAATGGTCATTTTCAGGTCAAAAGGAATTGCCTTGGCAATGGCATCTGTTTCCGCATACCCCACATTGAGAACCCTGCCCACATCCCGCACCGCAGCTTTTGCTTTCATGGTTCCAAAGGTTATGATCTGGGAGACTTTGTCTTCTCCGTATTTTTCAATTACATAATCAATCACTTCCTGCCGTCTCTCATAGCAAAAGTCAATGTCAATATCCGGCATACTGATTCTTTCCGGATTAAGGAAACGTTCGAAAATTAAGTTGTAGCGAATGGGGTCAATGTCTGTAATCTTTAATACATATGCCACAATGCTGCCGGCAGCCGAGCCCCTTCCCGGTCCTACAACAATATGATTCTTTTTTGCGTAATTGATAAAATCCCATACAATCAAAAAGTATTCCACATATCCCATTTTTTCAATGGTGGAAAGCTCGTATTCAAGACGCTGTTTCAAGCTGTCCCAGTCAGCATCGCTTTCGTGCCCGTACCGTTCTTCCAATCCTTCCCAGCACAGCTGCCGCAAATATTCCTGATTGGTCTTGCCTTCCGGAGCGATGAATTCCGGCAAATGAAGCTTTCCAAACTGAAAGCTGACGTCGCACTGCTGCGCCACTTTGGCAGTATTATCACAGGCATCAGGAAAATTAGCAAAAATTTTGCGCATCTCCTCTTCTGATTTCAGATAAAACTGGTCATTGGGGAAACGCATCCGATCTTCTTCATCAACAGCTGCTGCTGTTTGAATACATAAAAGAACATCATGGGCCTTTGCATCTTCCTGCCTGACATAATGAACGTCATTGGTGGCTACAAAGGGAATCCCTGTTTCTTCATGGAGACGGATCATATCCGGTAAAATGGCCGCTTCTTCTTCCAGACCCTGATCCTGCAGTTCCAAATAAAAATTATCCTGGCCAAAAATTTCCCGCAAAGCAAGGGCTTCTTCCTTTGCTCCTTCATAATCGCGGTTTAAAAGTTTCCTCTGAACATCGCCGGCAAGGCAGGCGGATAAGGCGATAATGCCTTCACTGTGGCTGCGCAGCACCTCTTTGTCGATTCTCGGTTTATAATAAAAACCTTTTACAAAGCCCTGGGAAACAATCTTAATTAAATTTTGATACCCTTGGTTATTTTTTGCCAGCAACACCAAATGCCCCTGATACTTGTCTTTATCCGCATCTTTATCCAGCATAGTCCTGGCTGCTGTGTAAACCTCGCATCCGATGATGGGCTTGATCCCCTGAGCAAGACATTCTCTGTAAAAATCAATAACACCGAACATAACGCCGTGGTCAGTAATGGCCACAGAGCTCATGCCCAGTTCTTTGGCACGGGCCACCAAATCTTTGATCC
>CAUEYG010000057.1 GCA_959021945.1 uncultured Eubacteriales bacterium
CGATGAGGAAGGTGATCTATATCGGCTGTTTCATGAGGTCAATTCCTTAGTCTCAATTCTGAATGCCCATGCTGAAAATGAAGGGAGAGGGAAACAATTTTTAAAAGAAACCATATCTGACATCTCCCACCAACTAAAAACACCTCTAGCTGCCCTCAATATCTATCATGGGATTATACAGGAAGAAGGAAGGGACATCCCGGCCATCGCAGAATTTGCATCACTGTCAGAAAAAGAACTGGACCGAATCGAAACCCTTGTTCAGAGTCTATTGAAAATTACAAAGCTGGATGCAGGAACAATCGTAATGGAAAAGACAATCCAAAACGTATCTGAAATGATGTACGATATTCAAAAGCAATTCGCTTATCGGGCTGAGGAGGAGGAAAAAACCTTTGTCCTTTCCGGGGATCATACCCTCCAATTATTATGCGATGAGAATTGGCTCATGGAAGCCATCAGTAATATGGTAAAAAATGCTTTTGATCATACAAAAAAGGGAGATACCATCCGTCTGCAATGGCGCAAATTTGCTGATATCCTTCAGATTACAGTCAGTGATCATGGCAGCGGGATTCACCCGGAAGACTTACCTTATATTTTTAAACGATTTTACCGAAGCCGTTTTTCCAAGGACACACAGGGAATCGGACTGGGCCTGCCGCTGGCAAAAATGATTATAGAGGCGCACAGCGGCACGATTGAGGCAGATAGCCTATTGGGAGGAGGTACGACTTTTACTGTAAATTTTTTAAACCCTACAAAATTGTAGGGCTTGTGTCATTTTGCAGTAGGTTTCTTATGGTACTCTTTCCCTATCAAAACAGAAAGAGGTGTGAACAAAAATGGATTTACTAGAGGTTAAACATATTTCCAAAACTTACGGGCAGGGAGAAGCTGCCGTACAGGCTTTGAAAGAAGCCGCCTTCTCTGTGCCCAAAGGTGAATTTGTCGCTGTTGTGGGTGAGTCCGGCTCCGGCAAGAGCACGCTGCTGAATATGATCGGCGCCCTGGATACGCCTACCTGTGGCAAAGTATTCATTGATGGAAGAGACCTGTTTTCCATGAAGGAGCGAAACTTAACAATTTTTCGGCGGCGCAATATTGGTTTTATTTTTCAAAGCTTTAATTTGATTCCGGAGCTGACAGTGGAACAGAATATCCTCTTTCCCGTACTGCTTGACTATCAAAAGCCCAACAAAAAGTATCTGGAAGAACTGCTGACTGTGCTGAATCTAAAGGAACGCCGAAACCATCTGCCAAGCCAGCTGTCCGGGGGGCAGCAGCAGCGCGTTGCAATTGGACGCGCTCTCATTACCCGCCCGGCTTTGGTTCTTGCCGATGAGCCAACAGGAAATCTGGACACACAAAATACCAGCGAGGTAATTGCCCTGCTCAAGGAAGCTTCCAGAAAGTATGAGCAGACCATTGTAATGATTACCCACAGCAAGAGTATCGCCCAAACTGCAGACCGGATTTTGCAAGTGTCTGATGGAGTTTTGACCGATTTTGGGAGGTACCGCCAATGAAAAGTTATCTTAGCTTGATTCCTATTTCAGCCAGAGTTCACCGGCGGCAAAACCGTATGACGCTGCTCTGTATTGTCTTTGCTGTCTTCATGGTAACAGCAGTCTTTAGCATGGCTGAAATGGGAGCCAGAATGGAGCAGGCCAGGCTCATAGAAAAACATGGCAGCTTGTCCTTTCAGGATTTGTTTGGCAGTGCAATGGGACAATCTTTGCTGCTGGCCGCAGGTATTCTGTTTCTTTTGATTTTACTTGCAGGTGTTTTGATGATCTCCGGCAGCCTCAACAGCAGCGTGGCCCAAAGAACACAGTTTTTTGGTATGATGCGCTGCATTGGAATGAGCAAGCGGCAGATTGTTCGTTTCGTTCGGCTGGAAGCCCTCAATTGGTGTAAAACAGCAGTTCCCATTGGCATTTGCCTTGGCATTGCCGTTACATGGGGATTGTGCGCAGCTTTGCGATTCTTCGTTGGCCAGGAGTTTTCTCAAATTCCTCTTTGGGGGATCAGCGGCATTGGAATTGTCAGCGGCATGATGATCGGTCTTGTTACCGTATTGCTTGCGGCAAGCTCTCCTGCCTAGCGCGCCTCAAAGGTATCTCCCATTGCAGCAGTCTCGGGGAATTGTGAAAACATCAAAATCGCGCAAAGCGCTGTGAACACCCGATTCCTTAAAATTGAAACAGGCCTTGGCATTCAACATGCTGTTTCCGCAAAGAAAAATCTCATCCTTATGACAGGCTCCTTTGCTCTTAGCATTATCTTATTCTTGAGTTTTTCTGTACTCGTGGATTTTATAGGATACCTTATGCCGCAATCAGTTGCTACTTCTGACCTTGATATATCAAGCAGAAAAAGCGGAAATACCATAAATGTCCAGATGGCGAAAACCATAGGCGGTATGAAAGGCGTAAAACAGGTCTATGGCCGCCGAAGCTTCTTTAAAGTTCCTGCCGCACTGAATGGCAACGAGGATCCCTCCCATACAGTCGATCTCCTTTCTTTTGATGAGTTTGATCTGGAAGGGTTGGAAAAAGACGGCATGCTAAAACAGGGCAGTGATCTGGATAAAGTCCGGGGAAACAGCAGCTATGTGCTGGCAACATGGGACCGGAACAGCTCCTGGGAGATTGGGGACAAGGTTTTCATTGGAAACGAAAAATTAGAAATTGCCGGATTGCTAAAATATGACCCCTTTAGCGCTGATGGCCTTACAAACGGGAAAATTACCTTAATCACATCCGGTGAAACCTTTATCCGTATAACTGGAGTGACGGACTACTCCCTTCTTATGGTGCAGCTGACCGGCCATGCATCTGATGCTGATGTGGAGGCGATCCATAATGCTTTAGGAGATAAATACAATTTCAGCGATAAGCGCGGACAACGAACAGAGGGAATCTATATGGCTTTTGTAACTTGTGTATACGCATTTTTGGCGATTATCACTTTGGTTACCGTATTAAACATTATCAACAGCATTTCCATGAGTGTGTCTGCAAGGATAAAACAATACGGCGCCATGCGGGCCGTGGGAATGGACCAACATCAGATGGCCAAAATGATTGCAGCAGAAGCCTTTACTTACGCAGTCTGGGGCTGCGCTGCAGGCTGTGCAGTTGGATTGCCTTTGAGCAAACTGCTTTATGATTTTCTGATTACCGCCCATTTCAAGTATGCAGTTTGGAGCCTGCCTGTTGCTTCCCTAAGCATTATACTCCTATTTGTTGTTTTCGCTGCTATTGCAGCGGCCTATGCTCCCATAAAAAGGATGAGACGGATTTCTGTGACTGAAACAATTAACGAACTGTAATGGAAAACGAGGTGAAGCACTTCAAAATTGTATAAAGCTATTGACACCAAATGTGATACCACATATACTAGAAACAGGAGGAACTGATAATGTCAAAATGGGATAAACTAATAACACGTATATACAATTTGTCGAAAGACCTCCGTTTTAATGAACTGCGTAAAGTATTAGAAAGTTATGGATATGAGATGAATACTCCGAGACATGGGAGCAGTTACTATACTTTTCGAAAAATAGGGTGTCAACCGATTACAATACCCAAACATGAGCCAATTAAGAAAGTCTACGTAGAGATGGTGCGGAAAATTGTGGAAAACGAGGTGAAGAAAAATGAAGACGTTGAGTGATTATATGGTCATGTCTTATCGTATGGAGATTGTGGAAGATAAAGAAGAGGGCGGGTTTGTGGTTTCTTATCCTGAGCTTCCGGGATGTATTACTTGTGGCGAAACGATAGAAGCTGCAGTGGCCAATGCGCTGGATGCAAAAAAGACATGGCTTGAGGCGGCATTAGAAGACGGAGTGAAAATTTATGAGCCCAACAGTCTGGAAGATTATTCTGGGCAGTTTAAGTTAAGGCTTCCTCGCAGTCTGCATCGATTATTGGCAGAGCATTCACAAAGAGAAGGGATTAGCATGAATCAGTATTGCGTGTATCTTCTTGCAAAGAATGACGCACTCCATTCAAAATAATGGCAGCCCACAAAAAAACTTGACATAAATTCGTATTTTGTGCTATGATAATTGACAGCAAAATAAATAAATGTTTTAAATGCAAATGGTAGTGAAGATGGCAGCTGATGTCATTCGTAGCGAAAGTTAGGAATGATGCAGCTGTTTTTTTGTGCCGAAAGCAGAACAAAAAAAGGAGGATTTTATGCCGCACAATAAGAGAGAAAGTTTGATTTATACGATTATGATGTGTTTTGTAATGGTACTTTGGATGAGCGTATACAACATATCCCTTCACAGGGGTCAATTAACGATACAGGCTCTTGAGGAAGGCTGGATAGGGTTTCCTCTGGCTTATGTTGTTGCTCTTTGCTGTGATTGGTTTCTCGTATCCAAACTGGCAAAGGGATTTGCTTTTCGTTTTCTAATTAAAGAAGAACACCACCCGCTGAGGAAAGCGATCTGCATTTCCACCTGCATGGTTGTCCCTATGGTAATTCTCATGTCCTTTTATGGGGCCCTGGAAGTTATTATACGGTCAGGTCAGTGGAACCTGCTCTTTGGGACTTGGATTTCCAACATCCCTGTAAATTTTGTTATGGCGCTGCCCTTTCAGCTGTTGATTGCAGGACCTGTGATCCGAAAAGTATTCCGATTGGCTTTCCCTGTAGGAACAGTCCTGGAATAAGAAGAGGGGCGCCTTACTTCAGGTCTTGATTTCTTTCGCCGGATGGACTACAATATATCAATACTGCGGATGGTATGGAGGCGATGTTATGAAGCAATGTATGGATGCGGAAAATTTGCACCGCAGATTAAAAAAAATTATTGGGCAAGTCCAGGCAATTGACCGTATGGTTGATGAAGATGTTCCCTGCGAGGATGTACTTTCCCAGCTAAACGCTGCAAAGTCCGCCCTGCACAAGTGCGGACAAGTAGTTTTAGAAGGGCATATCAAGCATTGTGTAAAAGACGGGATCGAGCATGGAGATGCGGATAAGACCATTGAAGACTTTACCAAAGCCGTGGAACGCTTTGCCAACATGGGATAACAGATAACAAAAGAAACAAAAGACTTGTTTAGCAGCCGAAATTCGGCTGTTTTTCTTTTTTGTTTGACAACCAATACCCCTATAGGTATAATAAGGGCATACCCCTTATGGTATAGAAAGAAGGTTTATTATGAAGTCACTGATAGAATTGTTGGAAAAAATATTGGACTTTGGCGGTATGAAACGTGAGATTGTATTTCTGTGTATCTCCGGTATTGCCCTGATGCTTAGCCTGGTTGGAATATCACCTCTGCCCTTTAATCTGGCCTGGGTTGCCATTATCCTGTGCGGCATTCCTATTATGATAGAGGCGTTGATCGGCCTGATAACAGAGCTGGATATGAAAGCGGATGTACTGGTTTCCTTGGCCTTGCTTGCTTCTGTTTGCATTGGGGAAGATTTTGCTGCGGGAGAAGTCGCCTTTATCATGCAAATTGGGGCGCTGCTGGAGGACATAACTGTAGCAAAGGCCAAGGCTGGCATTGAAAAATTGGTCCACTTGACCCCACAGACAGCACGGCTTTTGGAGGATGGGAAGGAAACTATCATTCCAGCGCAGCAGGTTCGAGTAGGAGCTCGCCTGCGTGTTTTGCCGGGAGAAACCATTCCTGTTGACGGAGTAATTCTTTCCGGGATGACATCCATTAACCAGGCTGTTATGACCGGCGAATCTTTGCCTGTAGACAAAACTGCAGGAGATGAAGTCTCAAGCGGGACCGTAAATCAATTTGGAGCCTTTGAGATGAAAGCAGTAAAAGTGGGAGAGGACAGCTCCATTCAGCGGATGATTCGCCTGGTGCAGTCAGCAGACGCAAACAAGGCGAAAATCGTTGGACTGGCGGATAGATGGGCAACATGGATTGTTGTAATTGCGCTGACTGCAGCGGCACTGACCTGGCTTTTCAGCGGACAGATCATACGGGCCGTTACAATACTCGTTGTTTTCTGCCCTTGTGCATTGGTTTTGGCTACGCCTACTGCGATTATGGCTGCAATTGGAAATGCAACAAAGCACGGCTTTCTCGTTCGTGAAGGCGATGCTTTAGAGCGTCTTGCCAAGGTGAAAAAAATAGCTTTTGACAAAACAGGAACCCTGACGTATGGTACCCCAAAGGTGATCGCAGTAAAAAGTCTTTCAGACCAATATTGTGAAAAGGAGCTCTACCGGATTGCAGCATGTGCAGAACAGTTGTCCGAGCATCCTCTTGGAAAAGCCATTGTTTCATGCTATCAGCAAAATGGAGCGAAGGCAATGGACCAGCCCAAGAATTTCAAAATGTTGCCGGGACGGGGAGTTTCAGCAGAGGTGGATGGCAAAAATGTGCTGGCCGGAAATATAGAATTGCTGGCCCAGGAGGGAATCGAGATGGTGCACTCAAAAGAGGCTGAGCGTTATATTGCGCAAGGCTGCACGGTGATTTATCTGGCCCTAGATCAAAAATTTGCCGGCTATCTGGTACTTTCTGATACATTAAGGGAAGAAAGCAAGGAGATGATAGAAGAACTTCAAGAAATAGATGTTGAGCCAGTCCTGCTGACAGGAGATCATGATGCAGCAGCAAATAGGATTGCCGGCCAATTACAGATCAGGGAAGTGTATGCCAATTGCTTGCCCCAGGACAAACTAGGCTATATTGACAGATATCAGAACCAGGGAAGCAGCGTTTGCATGATCGGCGACGGCATTAATGATGCGCCTGCATTAAAAAAAGCCATGGTAGGAATTGCTATGGGAGGTATGGGGAGCGACCTTGCAGTAGATGCTGCGGATATCGCTTTGGTAGATGATGAAGTACGTGAATTACCCCATCTCATTTCCTTGTCCAAGAGGATGATGGTGACGATTAAAATGAATCTATCCTTTTCAATGGGTTTGAATTTTATTGCAATTTTGCTGGCCATAACAGGTATTCTGAACCCTGTTGTAGGCGCGCTGGTCCACAATGCAGGCTCCGTCCTTGTGATTCTCAACTCCACATTATTGTTAAAGTGGCATAAAAAAGTTTAAAAATTACTTTACAAAAATAAGAGCTTGCCCCTTATCGAATGCTTGATTCCATTGTATAATAAAAAGAAAGAACAAAAATTTGGGAGGTTCACAAATGGATAAAGAAATGAGACGAAAAGAAAAAGCTATGCCAGCAGAAGAATCAATGGAAGTTTTGGAAAAGGCCGAATATGGGGTTCTGTGCACCGTCAGCGCCGATAACACGCCTTATGGAGTTCCAATGAACTTTGCAAATCTGGATAACGCTATTTATTTTCACTGCGCTAAGGAAGGCCACCGTATTGAAAATATCCAAAACAACAGCAGCGTATGCCTCAATGTAGTAGATTCCGTACAGCTGATGCCGGAAAAATTTAATACCCAGTACCGTTCTGTCACTGTATTTGGAACCATCAGCATTGTAACAGATCCTGAGGAAAAGAAAAAGGGAATCGTAGCCATCGCAGAAAAGCTCAGCCCTGAATATCCAAAGGAAGGGATGGAATATATTGAATCTGCCTTTGATAAAATGCACGTATTAAAGATGGACATTTCCAAAATCAGCGGAAAAGCTACCAGAGGCTAGAAGACTGGACAACTCTGCTGCAAGAGGGTTATAATAAAACCATCTTACAAAAAGCAGGTGAAAAATATGTATATCGCAGATCTTCATATCCATTCAAAATATTCCAGAGCTACCAGCAGAGAAT
>CAUEYG010000058.1 GCA_959021945.1 uncultured Eubacteriales bacterium
ATAGGCTATGGCATTTTTGATCAGGTTATGAAAGACTCTTGCCAGCTTGTCTGGTGCGCCCTGTACAATTAGATTTTCCGGAATCTGCAGCTCGGTGTGCTTTCCGCTTTCCATAAGCATTGGGTAGACTTCTTCACAAATTTGAAGCATCATATAGGAAAGGTCAATTCTTTCTTTGTGAAGAGGGACTGTGTGCAGACTGTATTGGGTAATTTGAGAAAATTCATTGATAAGCTGTTCCAGCCGCTCTGCTTTTTCAATTGCAATGCGGATGTATTTCTCTTTTTCGGCTTCCTCAATACGACGGTCAGTATCCATTTCCAGCAGGCTCAGGTATCCTAAAATAGAGGTAAGGGGGGTTTTTAAATCATGAGCCAGATAAACCACAAGGTCGTTTTTTTTCTGTTCCATTTGCTTTGCTTCTTTTTCCTGGCGGACCAGAGTCTTGTTTAAATGGTTCAACTTTTTTTCTACAAACTCCAGCTCCGGGGAAAGGGAGATGTCATCTTCATTTGTCGTGGAAACCTGATCGATTCCGGCTACTACCTGATTCAGATAAGCCGTGTAGGACCCCAGCAGCACACGGAATAAAAGGAGCATAAAGATCAGGATAAAGATGGCCATAATATAGTTGATATTGCCGGAAAAGATGTCTTGATAGGCAATCAGAACCTGATAAGGATCAATGGAAAGAAGAGCTGCAATTCCAGCCACAACTGCATCTGCAAGCTTTCCATAACTTAAAAACCGCAGCAGTATAACTGCGGCAGCAGCAAAGGCGGTCAGCAGAGCGCCCTTTAAAAAAGTCTTTTGTTTTAATTTGGAATAGCTGCTTGTTTTTTTATTTTTCGTTTTCAATTTTATACCCCAATCCCCATACCGTTTTTATATATTTAGGATTTTCGGCAGAATCATGCATTTTTTCACGCAGGTGCCGGATATGAACGGCAATGGTATTGTTGTTCTTTACATAATATTCATTTTCCCAAATTCGCTGGAAGAGATCTTCAGAGCTGACCACCTTTCCTTGCTCTTCTAAAAGGATTTGAAGAATTTGAAATTCCGTAGGAGTAAGCGGCAGCTTTTCTCCATGGAAAAGGCAGTCGTGGGTTGCAGGTTCTAAAACAAGATCCAGATAACGAATGGCATTATCCTTTGGCGGTTCCGGCTCAGGGGTTCCATTGTATTTTTTATAGCGGCGAAGCTGGGCTTTGACCCTTGCCAAAAGGGTTAAGGGCTTAAATGGTTTGGTAATATAATCGTCGGCTCCCATAGTCAGTCCGGTGATTTGGTCCATTTCCCCCGTTTTTGCAGTGAGCATAATGATGGGGTAACTGTCGGTCTGTCTGATGGTTTGACAAAGAGTCAGGCCGTCAATATCGGGAAGCATGAGATCCAGAATAGCCAGATCCGGCTTTTCCGTTTTAAGATAGGAAAGAGCATCATTTCCTGAACTGCATTTATGTACGAAAAAATTTTCATTGGTAAGAAACAGCTCGATCAGATCTGCAATTTCCTTTTCATCATCTACAACAAGTATTGTTTCGGGCATGGATGGTATCTCCTTTATTATTTCCGTTTTTTCATACCTATAATACGATAGGTTTGCAGGAATGTACAGAAAAAGTTTTGCCCTGGTATTGAGTCTATGCACAGGGCCCGGGCCAAGGAGAGGTGGAGCGCAATGTTGAAATTATGAGGGTATTGTGTTATACGAAAAATATGAAAATAAGCTTAATTATGAAATCGATTATTATTCACTGTAATGCATAATAATGATTGACGTAAGGGAAGACAGCGATTATAATATACAATATATTAAATGTTATATACTATGGTAACTGCAAGGAAAGGAGTATAACATGACAATTGCGGATATTTTAATTGTAGTCGTATATGTAGTAGCCATGTTTGGCGTAGGGGTATATGCCAGAACACGGATTAAATCGGTGGACGATTTTCTCATTGCAGGGAATCGGTTTAAAACCTTTTCCCTGGTAGGAACTTTGGTAGCAGCACTGACTGGGGCAGGTACTACCATGGGGATCGTAGGAAGTGTGTATCAGTATGGGGCAGGCATTATGTGGAACTTTGTAGGACTTGCCATTGGTTGTATTGTCTTTGGCCTTGTTTACTGCACTGCTGTAAGAAAAACAGGAGCCAGATCTATGGCAGAGCTGATTTCCGGCAGGTTCGGACGCGTGCCGAGATTTTTTTCCGGGCTGATTGTTCCTATTTACTGTCTTGGTTCTGTTACCATTTGCGTAGCAGGTATGGGACGGCTTATTACATATATCAGTCAGGATTTTAATCTGAATATCAGTATGTTTGCGGCAGTGCTGGTAACCTGTATTGTTGTTGTCGGGTATACAGCTCTTGGCGGCCTTTATTCTGTTGTGTGGACAGATGTAATTCAATTTGTCATTATGATTGTAGTCATTATGGTGATCGGGCCTATCATTGCCATTAAAAATGCAGGCTCTCTGGATGCTTTGTCGACTGCTGTGGAGGCCAGCGGCGCATCTTTTACCAACCCTTTTGAGGGAGTGCCTATGACTTATATTATCAGCAGTACGCTTCTGATGTTTGTTGGAATTCCGGGAGATCCCACTGTTCCACAGAGAGCTCTTGCTGCAGATACAGTAAAGACGGCAAAGAAATCCTTCATTATTGCCGGCATTTTATATGTTGTGTTTGGTGCGGGTCTTGCGTTTATCGGCGCCGGCGCTATGCAGGCTATGCCTGATATTGCGGATACATATGGTACTACAGAAGCCGCATTTCCTGTTTATATCATGCATTATTACCCTCCGGTAGTCAGAGGCCTGGGAATCGCTGCGTTACTGGCTGCCATCATGTCAACTATCAGCGCTATGCTGCTGGTTGCTACAACACATCTGATCTATGATGTAGGAAAAGCCATAAAACCGGATGTATCAGATCGTACTTTGGGAAAGATTCTGCCTATTGCTATCTGCGTACTGGGGATTGTTGTTATTTATACAGCGCTGAAGGTAACGACGCTTGCCGATGTTTTGTACTTTATCTTCTCCTTGTGCGGTTCAGCCTTTATTTTCCCAATGATCGCTACGCTTTGGTGGAAAAAAGCATCTACCTGGGGTGTTACAGCTGGAATCGTGTTGGGAGCTGTATGCTGCTTATCCATGTATGCAACCGGAAACCTTGGACCGGGCGGAGACCCAGTGTATGTGAGCATGGCTGTTTCCCTGGCATCGATTGTAATCCTTTCTCTGCTTATTCCTGATAAAAAGAAAGCAGCAGGCAGTGAGGTGGCATAATGAACGTATTTGTAATGATAAAAGAAGTGCCTGATATGGCGAAGGTGAAATTTGACAGGGAAAAGGGAACGGTAAACCGTAATTCTGCAGAAGGGGAAATTAACCCTTTTGACCTGAATGCGCTTCAGGCAGCAGTTGATCTGAAAGAAACGCTGGATTGTCAAGTCATTGCAGTGACAATGGGGCCGCCCAAAGCGGAAAAATCACTGAGGGACGCCTTTGCAAGAGGAGCAGATCAATGCCTCTTAGCAACGGATGCAAAGTTTGGAGGAAGCGATACGCTAGCTACTTCCAGAACTTTAGCCGCAGCTATGAAAAAGGCAGGATCTGCGGACCTGATTTTGTGCGGGGAAAAATCCGTAGACGGTGATACTGCTCAGGTAGGGGCGGAAGTTGCAGAATTGATGGGAATTCCTCACTGTTATTATGTAGAAGAAATTCAGAAGGTAACAGAAAAGGAAGTCTATGTGACGATTGAAGACCTCAGCGGCAAAAAACAGGAGCGAGTATTACAGCTGCCAGCCCTTCTTTCCGTAACGAAAAATATCAATGCTCCAAAACTTCCATCCTTAAAGAGGAAGTTGGCATCGCTGGAAGTCCAGATCAATACAGTGAAATTAGAGCAAATGGAAGGCATCTTGGAAGAAAAGGAAACAGGCTTTAAAGGATCGCCTACAAAGGTGCTGAAAATTGAGGTACCTAAGGTAAAGGCCAGAGACAGTAAACTTTTCCGGGAAGATTATGAAGCCTTTTCCCAGGCAATCCGTCCGGCGGTTCAGGGACAATTATAAGGAGGCGGTAAAATGGAACAAAAACATAAGATTTTGATTTTGGCTGAAATCCATGACAGCAGTATCCATCGAGTAGCCTACGAATTGATTGGAAAAGCCAAAGAGCTGTTTTCTCCCCAGGAGTCGGTTATTGAATGCCTTTTGCTAGGAGCTGATGATGTAGATGCAGGAGAACTTTGCAGACGCGGAGCGGAGACGGTATATTATATGAAAGATCCGGCCTTTGACCAGCCGGAAGAGCAGCTTTATAAAGAGAACATTTGCCGGTTTATTAGGGAGCATGAACCGGAGATCGTGCTGATTGGCGCTACCTATCTGGGGCGATCCCTGGGTCCCAGAATTGCAGCGAATCTAAAAACAGGACTGACTGCTGACTGTACCCAATTAAAGATCAGCAAGGAAGAAAAAACGGCCGGAAAGCTGGAGCAGATCCGCCCGGCTTTCAGTGATAATATACTGGCTCATATTGTGACCCAGACCCTGCCGCAGATGGCTACCGTACGATATAAAGAGTTTCAGGAAGCTCCTTCTGACCCATCTCGCCAGGTGAATGTAAAATTGATAGAGCCATATGAAACGGAGAGCAAAGGTTGTAGCATTTTAAGGACATACCTGGAAAAGCAGGATGACATTCAGGAAGCCCAGGTAATCGTAGCAGGAGGACGGGGTATCCGAAAAAAGGAAGATCTGGCCCTGTTAAAGGAACTGGCTGATTTGCTGGGAGGACAGGTAGGTGTTTCCAGAGCTCTGGTGGACGCAGGTATGGCAAGCAGTGCTGTTCAAGTGGGATACAGCGGGAACAGGGTAAAGCCTGCGCTTTATATTGCATGCGGCATTTCAGGTGCTCCTCAGCATCTTGCAGGTATGAAAGAATCAGGACAGGTTATTGCAATTAACAGCGACCCTTCTGCACCGATTTTCACTCTGAGCGATTATGGGTATGTGGGAGATCTCTACCAGATTTTGCCCCGTATCATCGAGGATGTAAAGGCATGGAAGGAGGAAGTGAAATGAAGGACGAACTGCTCAGACAGATGAAAGACATTGTAGGACAGGACTATGTGATATCCAGTCAGCATCAAGTGGAGTCCTATTTATACGATCAGGTAGAAATTCCTCTTCGTCCAAAGGCAGCACAGGACTGCGTGGTAGTCAAGCCGTCTTCCACCCAGGAGATTTCCCAGATCGTTTCTCTGGCTGCATCTGCCAATATTCCGGTGGTGGTGCGGGGCGGCGGAACCGGTCTTTGCGGAGCAGCAACCCCTATTTATAACAGCATTATTATTAGTATGGAACGTATGAACCACATTTTGGAGATTGATGAAAAAAACATGATGGCTGTTATGGAGGCCGGTGTGACTTTAGCAGACCTTTTAGAAGCTCTGGAAGAGCATGATGGAATTGGATTTCCTGTTCACCCCGGAGATGAAGGGGCACAAATGGGAGGTATGGCTGCCACCAATGCAGGAGGAGCACGGGCTGTGCGCCACGGGATTATGAGAAATCATATTAAGGGTCTGAAGATAGTGCTCCCTGATGGAAGTATCCTATCCCTTGGAGGAAAGCTGCTCAAGGACAATGCGGGCTACAATTTAATGCATCTCATAATCGGAAGTGAAGGGACTTTGGCTATTATTACAGAGGTGACATTGCGCATTTATCCGGAAGAAAAGTATACAGCTTCTATTGTCGCTTCCTTTGATCATATTGAAGAGGCTTCTTCTGCTGTGCTGGACATTATAAAAAGCGGTGTTTCACCGCTGGCAGTGGAATATCAGGACAAAAAATTAAATCTGGAAACAGCTGAGCTCTTGGGACTCCACTGGCCGGTAAAAGAGGGAGCATCAGATCTGATTATTATTCTTTCTGAGAAAACAGAGGCTGCCCTTTATGACAACTGCCGGGCTATTGACCGAATCTGTGACCGGTACGGTGCCAAAGAAGCGGTTTTTGCAGGGAGCAAACAGGAGCAGGCAGATGTCCTTGCTATTCGCAGCGGCAGTTATGATGTAATCAAGGATGACATCTATCATTCCTTTGATATGGCTGTGCCTCCCAGCAGTATGCCGGAATTTTTAAGAGAACTATGGGGGCTGGTAGATTCCTATGGGACAAGGACTAACATTACAGCCCATATTGCAGACGGGAATGTTCACAATGATATTTTGTTAGTAAACGGCAAAGTGCCGGATTACCACAAGGAGCTTCAGGAAAAAATGTATCAGCTCTGTTTTTCGTATCAAGGTACTATTACCGGGGAGCACGGTATTGGGAAACTGAGAGTGACAGACCTTCCCCTGCAGAAATCTTCCAGAGAAGTGGAGCTGATGCAGCAAATCAAGCAAGTCTTTGACCCTCAGTGCATCTTAAACCCAGGGACAGTTTTGGCATCACAGAGAGGAAACTAAGCATGGCAATCCAACTGAAATATGGCAAGAGCTGCTTGGAATTTGACCAAGCACTCCTTGGCAGCTATGAAATCCTTAAGGCAGAAGAAAAAAATGCTCCCGATGAGACTGCCATGATTCAGGAAGCTCTTGCTCATCCCATTGGCAGTAAAAAACTGCAGGAAATGACAGGACCGGAAGATAGGGTATGTATCATTGTCTCCGATATCAGCAGAGTCTATCAAAAGATGGCTCTGTTTCTGCCGTTTCTCATAAAGGAGCTAAAAGCAGCAGGAGTAAGGGAGGAAAACATTACGCTGCTGTGCGCCTTAGGGGCCCATGACCCTCAGACAGAAGCAGAAAAAAAGCAGGTTTTAGGAAGCCTATACGGAAAATTTCGTTTTGTAGAACATAATTGTAAGGATCAGGAGCAGCTGGTCCATTTGGGGCAGTCCAGAAACGGAACGCCTATTTGTATCTCAAGGTATGCGGCAGAGGCGGACAAGGTCATTTTAACCGGTGCTGTCACGTACCATGATATGGCAGGCTTTGGAGGCGGCAGAAAATCAATTATGCCTGGAATCGCTTCCTATGAAGCTGTTTCTGCCAATCACTTGCAGGTCTTTGGAAAAAAGCTGGGAAGCGGATTAAATCCAAACTGCAGGCTGGGAAACCTGAGTCATAATCCGATGCATGAAGATATGATGGATGCCTGTCAGCTTGTAAAGCCGGCATTTCTGTTTAATGTGGTGCTGGATGGAAATAACAACTACTATAAGGCAGTGGCAGGAGATTACAAAGCAGCCTTTGAAAAAGGCGTTTCTTACTGCCAGGAGGCTTGTGCGATTTCTATCAAGAAAAAGGCAGATGTGGTCATTGCAGGATGCGGAGGATATCCAAAAGATATGAACTTGTATCAAGCATCAAAGGGTTATGCAACAGCTATTGAAGCAGTAAAGCCGGGAGGTACAGTGATTCTGGCAGCCCAGTGTCAGGATGGCATGGGGGCAGAAGGTTCCGTTTCCATTATTACAGATTATGATGATCATCTGGAACGGGAGAAAAAAATGCGAAAAGCCTTTGAACCGGAAGCTTATTCCGGGTATTATATATGTGAAATGGCAAGGCATTACCGGCTCATGCTGGTTTCACACTACGAGCCAAGGCAGGAGCTTGATAAAAGCGGCCTTTTGCTGTTTTCTTCTATGGA
>CAUEYG010000059.1 GCA_959021945.1 uncultured Eubacteriales bacterium
CATGTTTTTATTGGACACATTGCCTGTAAGACTGCGGAATAATTATGTAAAGAAATTTAACACTTCCATAGAATTCTGGCATAAAACAGGAGGCGGATTGTCAGAAGAGGCCATTGAGGAACTAGAAGATAATGGATACCGAATTCGAAGGAATGGGATTTCAAACTATACGTTAGACAAAAAGTCCCGGGTTATTTTTCTTGGGAAAATCCCAGACCATACAGATGAAATAAAAAGTACAAAGGACATTCCAAGCTGGAAACGCATGTGCTGCTGTATTCTGAAAAATGACCACATCTGCAGGTCCATGGGATTTGCAATGACCAGGCAGCAGCAAAAGAAGATAGACCTGATTCGCAGCAAATATAAGAGTATTGAGGAGATGAATTATGGAAGTTAAAAGTCCGGTTTATAACATAATTGCAGTGCCCATTGAAAAAATAATGCCCAATACATACAATCCAAATGCAGTAGCGCCTCCAGAGATGAAGCTGCTGTATGAAAGTATCCGCCTGGATGGGTATACAATGCCCATTGTTTGCTATTACGCAAAATCCAAAGACGCCTACATTATTGTAGACGGATTTCATCGTTACCGGGTTATGCTGGAGCACCAGGATATTTACGACAGGGAAAAGGGGCTTTTGCCGGTTTCCGTTATTGATAAACCCATTGACCAGAGAATGGCCAGTACTATTCGCCACAACCGGGCGCGGGGAAGCCATGATGTGGATTTAATGAGCAATATTGTAAAAGAGCTCCACGAGCTGGGGCGGTCAGATGCCTGGATTTCAAAGCACCTGGGGATGGATAGGGATGAAATTTTGCGCTTAAAGCAAATAACCGGGCTGGCAGCCCTGTTTAAAGATGTAAAATTCGGTAAGGCGTGGCGGCCTACAGACGAATAAGAGTACTGTTTTATCAGGAGCTGCTATTGCCCAATTTAAGGGGAAAGGGGGAGGAAGACAGAAAAGGTACTGCCGTGGGAGCCGGATGACAGTTTGATATAGCCGCCTTGTCCGGAAATGATGTTGCGAGTTAGATAAAGGCCGATTCCAAGGCCGTCTGCGCCTTTGCTTTGGGTACCTCTGTAAAAGCGCTGGAATATTTTTTCCTGCTCTCCCTCCGGTATCCCCGGCCCATTGTCTGTAATATCTATGCGGCAAAACATTTCGTATTTTTGCAGCTTTATGGCCATTTTGCCGCTGTCTTGGGTATACTTTACCCCGTTATCTAAGAGGTTAAAAATAGCTTCTTGTGTCCAGCGGACATCATGGGCAGCCAGAATTTCTTGCTCCGGCTCCGCAAAAGAGACATCCATATTTTTTTGCTTGGCTGCAGCATGGCATTGCATAACAGCGGCCAAAACAGTAGAACTGATGGGGCAAACCTTTGCTTTCAGCTGAATGATGTGGCTTTCCAGACGGGACATTTTAATCAGGCTGTCCATGAGAAATTCCAGCTTGTGCAGAGCAGTCATCAGGGTCTCAAGATATTCTCTGCGCTCTTTTGGCGTGGCCGTTTCATCCCAGAGCAGTTCGCTGTACATTTTTAAAGCAGCTACAGGAGTTTTCAATTGGTGGGAGATGTCAGAGACCAGAGTTTTCATTTCCTGTTCTTTTTTTTGTGCATCCTGCTGCTGGGCCTGCAAAATACCGGTGAGGCGCAGGGTTTGATTTTGCAATTTGGAAAGGAGTGTATCTTCGGAATCAGAAAAAACAGGATTTTCTCTTAGCTCTGTAATGGAAGACAGGAGATCCGACAGTTTTAAAACCGTTTGCCGCAGATAATACTCTGTGTTTAGAACAGCACAAAAAGAAAGAAGCAGCATTGCAGCAGAAAAAACAGCGGAAAGCCAAAGCGTGCTGCTGCCGCCTGACCAAAGAAACAGACAGAACGGAAAGGCCGCCCCCAAACAGAGCAGCCCCACAAACAACAGCCTTTTCCTGATTTTGTAGTGTTTCATAATCTATTCTCCAAATGTGTAGCCGATTCCAAAGATGGTAATAATATACTGAGGATTTTTAGGATCTGCTTCCAGCTTGCTGCGGAGACGGCGCACGTGGACGCTGAGGGTATTCTCATCAACAAAATTTCCATCAATATCCCATATCTGTTCCAGCAGCATACGGCGTGTCAGCACTTTGCCCCGATTTTTGGCCATAAATTCCAGGAGCCGATATTCGGTACCGGTCAGGCGGCAATCCTGACCGTTTTTTCGTACAGTCATCCGGTCAGGATCAATGGTAAGGTCTTTGTAAGTGATGATCTTTGCAGATTTTTCTGCTGCACCGGCTATCCGAAGGAGCGCATGAATTTTTTTTCGAAGCACTTCAATGGAAAAGGGTTTTGCTACATAATCATCACAGCCTGCCCGATATCCTTCCAGGGTCTCGGCCTCTGTATCCTTTGCTGTGAGAAACAAGATAGGACGCTGAGAGGTCTTTCTTAATGTTCTGCAAAAATCCAGACCGCTCCCATCGGGCAGATTAATGTCCAATAGATATAAATCAAACTCTTTGGCCGCACAGGCAGCTGCCCCGTCAAAAAAGCTAGCGGCATGAGTCAGATGATGACCGCTTTTGCTCAAAGCAATCTGAATCCCCTGACTCAAAATCATATCATCTTCTAATAACAAAATGTTTGCCATGTTCCACCTCTTATGCCTTAGATTATACGATAAAAAACTTTGTATGCAAAGAGGAGGATTTTAACTGTCGATCTGATGCAGCCGCTCTGTGACACTTTCACGGGAGGTGGCATGAAATACCATAGGAGGAACAGCCAGGCATATGAGAAAGATGGTGCAAATCAGCAGCGCCCCTAGCAGGACCGGATATTCAAATACTGCGTAATCAGCAAATTTAGTCACAGATTTAGACAGCAGATATAGCAGTCCATTACCCAGCGTACTGATCAGGATTGCAGTAATAAAAGCATAAAAGGCACCTTCCCAGGTCAACATGCTTTTTATCTGTTTTTTTGTCATGCCGATGCTCTCCATAACGGCCAATTCCTGCCGCCTGGCATAAACATTGGTTATCATAACGTTTACAAAATTGAGAACTCCAATAGCAATGAGCAAAATGGAGATACCGCCTCCTAAAACACGCAGGGACATCATGCTGGAAATAAAGTCTTTCCTTTGGCCTGACCTGGACTTGAATTCAAAAGAAGGATCGGTCAATGTAGCGTTAAGCTCTTTTATTTTCTGCCCTACATAAGCTTCCTGTTCCTGGTGGCAGTTAATGATAATATTCGTTACAATAGGGTCTGATGACAGTTTTTTCATAAAAGCATCGCTGACAAAAATGGTATCCATCAACCCGACAATGACACTATTATTACTGCCTATTTCGCAGTCATCATAGTTAAAGATCCCGCCAATTTTTACAGATGCAGAAGTCTTAGACTTTCCTGGATAAAAGTTCATAGATCGTCCGATCATATTTTGATAGCTTGTTCCATCATCATATCCTAAAATAGCGATTTTACCCTGGCGGAAGGCGTCAATATCTATTTTTTCTTTATGTTTTTCATTATAAGCTTTCACATAGCGGTCTGAAATTCCCGTTACCCAAAAATTCAATTTACCCTGGCGCTCTAATTTTTTCAGCACAGCAACCATATCTTCATAAGAACCGGCTTGGCCCCCATAGCGGTTATAGTTGGATTTTAAGATAGGCTCCAATGTTTTTGCGTCAAGTTTTAGGCTGCAGGAAAGGGTGGTAGCTGTTTCCATAGAAGTAACACCGTCTATTTGAGACAAGGATTCTAAATAAGCCTGATCAAATTTTTGGCGAATAGGCGGGGTACTGGAAATTTCAAAATCATTGGGGACATATCTGTCCAGAAAATGCTCTGCATCCATGCTGCCAATAAAGCTGTTGACTCCAAGAAAGGTAATGGTTCCCATAAAAAGGGAGGCAAAGACCAAGATACTCCGTTTCTTTCCTCGGAATACATTGTGAAAGGCCATTTTCCATAGCTTTCCGCCTCCCCTTGAAGCCCTGTTTCTGGGCTTTCCTGAGGAAGAAATACCTGTATATTTTAGCGCTTCAATGGGTGAAACGGTACCGGCAATTTTGGCAGGCTTTCTGCAGCTGATCATTACTGTCAGCAAAACAAAGAGGGCGGATGCAAGAAAGTAAATAGGGTTAAAGGCTACGCTTCCGGGCATGGCCTGGTTGTTCTGGCCTGCTGTGAATATGGTCATGGCATAAGGAACGATCAAAAAGGAGGCAGCGGCGGCCAGCAAAAGTCCTATCGGTATGCTGATCAGTGACAGGCGCAGTATTTGGCTGCGGACCAGACGTTTTATTTGCCGCGGTGCAGCACCAATGGTTTTTAGCATTCCATAAAAACGAATATCCTTTGTTACGGAAATATAAATCACATTGTAAATGAGCAGATAGCCGCTGATTACAATAAAGAGGGCAATGATTAAAAGTGTAGCAACCGTAACAATGGTATTTTCTATGTTTTGGGCCTGAGGATCAAAGGAAGAATCAAAGCTCTGGTCTTTGGACAACTTTACACTGCTTTCCAGGGCATCCAGACAAGCGGCGCTTTTGCCGGGGGCGCATGAAATGGAAAGGCGTCCATCCTTTTGCTCTGTAAAATCATGTTGTCTGCAAAACTTCTCGGACAGGAGGGCTACCCCTATTTGTGCATTGCTGTAATTGGTATACCAGCCGGAAAGAATAAAGTTCTCTGTCTTTTTTCCGTTTTTTGTAACATAAGGAAAGAGTATGGTTTGGCCCAGCTTTGGTTTGGCAATCCCCAACTGCTTTAATGCGCTTTGGGACATCATGACTTCATTCTCAGCTTTTGGATACGTTCCTTGTATGTGACTGATGGCCGGCTTATAGTGGTCTGTCCATTCCGTTTCGTCGTAATACCCCATTCCGATTTGGAGTGCTTTTCCCTCTGGCGTCTTTCCTTTTGCAGAACCAATTGCAATCTGCATTCCCACAGACTTTACTTGGCTCAGGCTTTTTATTTGTTCAATCTGCTCCTTTTTAGGGGATTTAAGAAAAATGCTGGCTGTTGTGCCTGCAGTGCGTATTTGCATGACCTGCAGATTGTGAATCAGGCTGCTGCCAATGCTGAATACAGATGCCAGCATAAAGGTTGTAAGGATAATGGCGCAGACGGCAAATAGATTGCGGGTTCTGTTTGTTTTCAAAAGCCGTGAGGCAATGCGTTTGATGGGCTTTGCATTGTTATTTTTCATCGGGTCCATTATTGATTCACCACCTTTCCGTCTTCAATGTGGAGAATACGATCTGCCATCTGGGCGATCTCTTCATTGTGGGTAATCATAACAATGGTTTGATTGAATTTTTTGCTGGTAGCCTGCAGGAGCAGCAATACTTCCTGGGTTGTTTTGCTGTCCAGATTGCCGGTCGGTTCATCAGCCAGGATAATGGCCGGTTTTGCAGATAAGGCTCTGGCAATTGCTACTCGTTGCTGTTGGCCGCCGGACAGGTTTGCAGGCATACTGCTTAGCTTTTCAGAAAGTTTTAAGGTATCAATAATGGTCTGGATATAGTTCTGATCTGGTTTTACACCGTCCAGCTCAATAGGGAGCACAATGTTTTCATACACATTTAAAACAGGTACAAGATTGTAATTTTGAAAAACAAATCCAATATTGCGTCTCCGAAAGATGGTCAGGGCTTCGTCCTTCATTTTAAACAGGTCCTTGCCCCGAACCGTAACGCTGCCTGATGTTGGCCGGTCCAGTCCGCCCAGCATATTGAGCAATGTGGACTTTCCGCTGCCGGAAGTTCCTACAATAGCGATAAATTCTCCTTCTTCTACGTTAATGGAAACTCCGTCAAGGGCCCGAACCTGGTTTTGATCCTGCCCGTAAATTTTATATAGGTTTTCAGCTGTAAGAATACTCATAATCTCATCCTCTCTGTTCTCGTAAGTTTTCTTTGGTCCAGTATAACAGTATGTTCTTACTTTTTTGTGACAAAGGGAATGAAAAAATCGGTGGGCTAAAATTTAGGAAAGACTTTTCGCTATTTCTATGATTGTACTGCGGTCAAGAAGCCCTTCTTCAATCGTAATTTGGCATAGCGTTTGATCAAAAATAACAGAAGCACCTGAAGTCTTTGCAACTGGATCATCCCAGTAAATAATGATACGGTCTTTTAACTTAATCGTATCTCCATTTATGGCACTAACCGCAGTATCTTCACCGTCTACAGAAAAGCAAAGTATATTTATTAATTGGTTATTTTGCTCATATTCATATTCACCGGAAAAGGTTCCATCTGTAAATTGATGGAGACGCAGTTCCTGGAAAGTATAACCTTTTGGAATATAAGAAGGTATTTTGAATTCAGGGATTAGTTCCTTGAGCTTTGAGAAGGTTTTTTTGTCTGTAATTTCCCAAAGTGTTTCTTCTTCCTCAATAAACTCGTCCTGGTCAGTGGAAACGTGAATCCCATATTTCCATTGAAAAACTTTTTTGTCAATGGAATCTTTAACAGCAGAAACATAGCCATTGGATACAAAGATGGCAGTAGTAACAGAGGTGATTACGATCAGCATAAGGATTGCAGCCACCTTCATAAAGGGGGTAAAAAAAGACTTTCGGTTTGGCTTGGCATAAGGTGTCATAAAGTCTGTGTCTAGGGGGCGGGAGGGCATACTTTGATCTTCTTCATACATTTGGATAAATTTTTTATGTAGTTTTTCTTCTTCAATGGACCAATGGTTTGTACTCATAGATTTTTCTCTCCTTTCAAATGGTCTAATTCCTCCATAATTTGTTTTAGCCTTTGTAATCCCCGCGAAATGATAGAACGTACTGTGTTTGGATTAATACGAAGAAGTTCTGCAATTTCTTTATGGCTCAATTCCCCAAAATAACGGAGACGAATAGGCTCAGAATACTTGGGGGACAGAGTCTGCAGTGAGATATGCAAGCATTGGATAGATTCCTGCGTTACCAAAAGATCTAATATATCTTGCTCAATTCGGCGGTCTTCCGGTTTTTGTATGTCAAGGTCAGAAGTTGTATACTGGTACTTTTGTTCTGCTAAACGGCGAAAGGAGATGTATTGGTTATGTGCAACTCGGAGAAGCCAGGCTTTCTGATAATTAATTTCTAACAGTTTTTTTCTGTTCTTCCATGCGGTGACCATAACATCCTGTGCCATATCTTCAGCTAAAGTGGATTCAGCACCTAAATGTAAAAAGTAGCGGTAAATATCTGCATAAAAAGGAATGATTTGCAATGTAAAGGCTTCTTCTATCTTTTTTTCGGCATTGGTACAACTGTGTTTTTTTAACATGATTTTTTACCTCAACAGAAATTATATCTTTTATTTAAACTTTTTTCAATATTGGTGCAACAAAAGGATGCATGATGCGTTTATATGGTAAAAGGAGGTTCAAGTGTGTAACTCCACATATAAAAGCTTAACTAAATAACAGTAAAAGGAGAAAAGTATTATGAAACACAACATAACAATAATAATTTCAATCTTATTAATAATTGCACTTTTCGCAAGTCTTCCATTGGTTGGATTTGCAAATGACAACCGCATAGAAAGTACAATGGTAGAAGCGAAGAGTATTGATATGGTATCACCAGATCCATCTGAAATATTACCCCTTAAAGAAAATCAACAAAAAATTACCTATACATCAGACGAGT
>CAUEYG010000060.1 GCA_959021945.1 uncultured Eubacteriales bacterium
AGACTGAATACACTGGTACAGGAGGACAAGATTTTGGCAGATAAATTCAATAAAAATTCAAGCTCTGATGATATAAACGATTTTTTCGCCGAATTTGATAAAGTAGGCGAAACTTCTGCTTCCGGGCAAAGAAATCGTACAGGCGCTAATGCAACCGGCGCAACGCGGGCTTCCCGTTCAGGAAATAGCTCTCGTTCATCAGGAGGAGCCGGAGCCCCAGTGCAGAATCCCAAATCTCCATCAGGGACAGTTTCCAGTTCTTCCTCAAAAAAACGTGGAAAAAAGAAGAGCAAGAAACCGCAAAAAAAACGGCATCGGGTTTTAAAAATAATTTTACTTGGAATTCTTGCATTGATTTTAATCGGAATCGTATATGTAGGCGTGCTTATTTTAACAGCCAGCACCCACAGTATTGATGCTGACGAAATTTATACTCAGCTATCACAGCGTTCCACCATATATGATGATGAGGGTGAGGAAATCGAAAGCGTATTTTCCGAAGAAGGAAACCGTTCTAATGTGGCATATCAGGACCTTCCGGAAAACATGGTTAATGCGATTGTTGCAATTGAAGACAAAACATTTTGGGATCATCATGGTTTTAACTTTGTGCGAATTCTGGGAGCCATTAAAGAGAGCGTCTTTGGCGGCGGACAAATCAGCGGTACCAGTACCCTAACCCAGCAGCTTGCCCGTAACATTTATCTGGCCGATACCAAGAGCAAGCGGTCCCTAAACAGAAAAATTTTAGAAGCTTATTACACGGTTCTTATTGAAAAAAGCCTGACAAAGGAACAGATTGTTGAGGCCTACCTGAATACGGTTTATTTAGGCTTTAATAATTATGGTGTAGAAGCCGCTTCACAGGCATATTTTGGAAAGAGCGTAAAAGATCTGGATCTCCTCGAATGTGTGGCCCTCGCTTCCCTTCCTCAGTCACCGGACGCTTTTGCCCTGGTAAAGTCCTATCCATTAGGAACCGTGGAAGTGGAAAAAGCCAATATTCTTGCAGAGAATGACAGCACTGTCTATGCCTATAACGGAGACCTTTCCCGCGATAGACGCAAGCTAACGTTAGCTAATATGGTTGATCAAGGCTATATTACGCAATCCCAGGCAGATAAGGCTCTCAAGAAAAAATTAAAGAAAAAGATGAAAGTTACTGCTGATAAAGGCAGCGGCTTCTCTTCTTACTTTACGGATTTCGCCATTGATCAAATTACAGACGATATTATGGAAGAGTATGGCTGGGACAGATCCCGCGCCAGGGATTTGATTTATACTGGTGGTCTGAAGATCTATACCACAATGAATAAAAGCGCACAGAAGATTGCGGAAAAAGAATTCAACCAAAGCTATAACTTCCCAAGCGTCGCTAATCTGCGAAAGGATAGCAGCGGAAATATCCTTAACAGTGAAACGGGAAGAATCTTACTTTACGACTATGATTATTATTTTAATGACAAAGATGAGTTTACACTAAAGAAGAGTGAATACAAAAGGAACAGCGACGGCAGCCTTACTCTGTATGAAGGCAAACGGCTCAAGTTCTATGATATTACAGTCAACAATACAGATGATGTAAGTGCAGAGTTCAGTAAGATTTACCTGCAGGAGGATGGAAGATTCTATACCATTGAGGGAGGTTCCCTCTCTATCCCGCAGGGATATAAGACAAAGGATGCCGCAGGAAACTGCATTATCTCTGCCAAGTTCTTTGAGGATTATCCAAAATTCTTTAAGAAAAGAGGCAGCAGTTTAGTCGTAAATTCTGACAACTATGCTCTAAAACAGAAAGTCGTGCAGCCACAATCCGCCATAGTTATTATGGACTATAAAACCGGCGGAGTAAAAGCTATGGTAGGCGGAAGAAATACAAGCGGCAAGATGCTCCACAACCGAGCGACCAGTCCGCGTCAGCCGGGTTCATCCATAAAACCGTTAGCCGTTTACTCCTCTGCGCTCCAAAGTTCCTATAATGCAGCGACCAAAGGAGAGACCATGAGCCTTTCCAACTCAGATGGAAGCAATTGGGGAGGTTATATTACAGCAGGCAGTGTCATAAATGACGCGCCTATGACCGTTAACGGTAAGACATGGCCAAAGAACTGGTACAGCGGATATCGGGGACGTATGACCCTCCGTACAGCTGTAGAACAGTCTGTCAATGTATGTGCAGTTAAAACTTACCAGCAAATGGGTCCGGAATTCCCGGCTTCACAGCTAAAGAAAATGGGCGTTACCACTGTAGTCGAGGATGGAAATGCCAATGATATGAACCCTGCTGCTCTGGCCCTGGGAGGTATGACTGAGGGAATCTCACCTCTTGAAATGGCTGCAGCCTATGGTATTTTCCCTAACAGCGGACAATATACAGAACCGGTAGCTTACACAAAGATTACCAACAGCAATGATGAAGTAATCTTTGATAAAGTTCAAAACACAGAGGCTGTTTTAGATGAGGGCGTGGCCTATATTATGACCAGTATCCTGCGCAGCGTTGTAACCAATGGGTTGGGTAAAACTGCATCCTTCAGCAGCCAGCCTGTAGCCGGAAAGACCGGTACTACCAGTGACAACTATGACGCATGGTTCGTAGGATTTACACCGCAATATACAGCAGCAGTGTGGACTGGAAATGATGTAAACATTGAACTGAGTGAAGGTTCTGCATCCTCAGCGCGTCTGTGGAGAAGCATCATGAGCCAGGTCTGTGCAGACTTCCCTTACGGAAGCTATCCGGAACAGCCGGATAATGTAAGCCGGATTAACGGAGAATATTATACGGAAGGAACTTATTCAAAAGTTTCCAGGCCAAGCAATTCTTCCTACACCTCAAGCTCTGCGGAAGAAGAATTCCAGCGTGAAACAACGCGGAAGGCCAACAGAAGACCGTCAACAAAGAAACCGTCAACGCGGAAGCCGACATCACCATCGACCGCAAAGCCGTCAACTCAGGCTACAAAGCCATCAACTCAGGCTACAAAACCGGAAACCCAGGCTTCCCAGGCAACATCACCTTCAGCCACTGTGGATAATAACAATTAACTGTCACCTATCTTCAAAGGGAGCTGTTGTTCTAACAGAACAGCAGCTCCTTATCATTTTTGAAGCAGAACTCGCCCATATTTTGTATAAAAAAGAGTTGACAAAGGTCACCTTTTGTATTAGACTATGATCGTAGTTAGATATTGCTAACCTATTGCAATGGCAGAAACAGGAGGGAATTATGAATTTAATGGATGCTGATGTTGGTGCAACGTATCTCATTAAAGACATCCAGACCGACGATGAAGAAATGGAGGCATTTCTGTTTCGCCTCGGATGTTACAGCGGAGAGCCGATCACGGTGATTTCTCATTTGAAAGGCGGCTGTGTTGTATCAATTAAGGATGGACGGTATAATATTGATAATGGCTTGGCACAAGCTATTTTAATATAATATTGGCAGCGTTTTCACGCAGGCCGTTCTCAGGAAATAGTGACTTTGTTCACTATTTTTTACGGAGAGTGGTTAGTTATTTATAACCACAGATCATTTTATCAAGCAACAGGCCGCCTTTGGCGATTCTGTTTTACAGGCAGGCCTTGTTGATATTCTAGCAGAAATATCCAAAGCGATATGTTCTGCATCATAACAAGAAAGCAGGAGGATATATCATGAGAATCGCTTTAACCGGTAATCCCAACAGCGGTAAGACCACTATGTACAATGCGCTGACGGGAAGCAATGAACGTGTTGGTAACTGGGCCGGGGTTACAATTGGAAAGAAAGAAAGTCCCATTAAAAAGGACTTTTCCAGTGGAGCAGAGGAGTTGATCGCTGTCGATCTGCCAGGTGCATACTCCATGTCCCCTTTTACGCCAGAGGAAAGCATTACCAGTGGATATGTAAGAGAGGAAAATCCGGATGCAATCATTAATATTGTAGACGCCACCAATTTGAGTCGTAGTTTGTTTTTTACAACCCAGTTGTTGGAATTAGGGATTCCCGTTGTTGTAGCACTGAACAAAAGTGATATCAATGAAAAACAAAACACGAAGATCAATGTAGAACTCTTATCCGAAAAATTAGGATGCCCTGTTATCAAAACAGTTTCCGTTTCTTCCGGAGATCAGGGGATCAAAGAAGCAGTACAAAAAGCGGCTTCTTTAAAGGGCGCAGGCCAAGTAGCTCCTTATGTACAAGCTGATATCAATTTACATGATAAAAATGCTGTAGAAGCAGAGGACAGAAAACGGTTTGCCTTTGTTAACCAGATTGTAAAGGACGTGGAAACCCGTCAGGTCCTTTCTAATCAAAAGAACAGCCAGGATAAAATTGATGCAGTACTTACTAATAAAGTTGGAGGCATTTTAATCTTTGCCGTAGTAATGTGGGCAGTATTTGATATTTCCCAGACAAGATTAGGGCCATTGATTGCCGATTTACTTGTTGGTTGGATTGAAACATTCCAGGGTTGGGTTGCTGGTCTGCTGGAAAGCAGCTCCCCATTCTTACAAGCTCTCATTGCAGATGGTATTGTAGGCGGTGTCGGCGCTGTAGTAGGTTTCCTGCCATTGGTAATGGTTATGTACTTCTTAATTGCTCTTTTAGAAGATTGTGGATATATGGCTCGTGTAAGTGTTGTAATGGACCCAATCTTTAAGAGAGTCGGCCTTTCCGGAAAATCCGTTATTCCGATTATAATCGGTACAGGCTGCGGAATCCCGGGAATCATGGCCAGCAGAACCATCCGCGATGAAAGAGAACGCAGAGCCACTACAATGCTTACTACCTTTATTCCATGCGGTGCGAAAATCCCAGTTATCGCCCTCTTTGCCGGCGCCTTTTTCGCCAATGCAGGATGGGTTGCACCACTCATGTATTTTGTAGGAATTTTATTGATTTTCTTAGGCGCTTTGCTGATTAAAGTTGTTACAGGATATAAATACAGAAAATCATTCTTTATTATGGAGCTTCCGGAATACAAGGTTCCAAGCCTGAAAAGAGCCGTATTCTCCATGCTGTCCCGGGCTAAAGCTTACATAATCAAAGCTGCTACCATTATTTTGGTCTGCAACGCAGTGGTCCAGATTATGCAGGCATTTAACTGGAAACTGCAGCTTGTGGAAGAAGGAATGGAAGACACTTCTATTCTGGCAACCATCGCTACTCCTTTTGCTGTTCTGCTGATTCCTCTGGGCTTTGGAGTATGGCAGCTTGCAGCAGCTGCAATTACAGGCTTCATTGCAAAAGAAAACGTTGTTGGTACTCTGGCAGTCGTTTATGGAATTACCAACTTTATTGATACAGATGAATTAGCTTTAACTGGCGGAGCAAACGAAGTAGCTGTAACATTAGGACTTACTACTGTATCTGCCCTGGCTTATCTGATGTTCAACTTATATACGCCTCCTTGCTTTGCGGCAATCGGCGCTATGAACTCTGAAATGCAGAGTAAAAAATGGCTGTGGGCCGGTATCGGATTGCAGCTTGGAACCGGTTATGCAGTAGCCTTCCTTATCTACCAGATCGGTACCCTTGTTACAACGGGAAGTCTTGGTACTGGATTCATTCCTGGATTAATCGCAATCCTTGCTATGGTAGCCATTGTAGTAGCAATCGTTCGCAGATCAAATATGAAATTTGATCAGGAATATTCGCTCCATAGCACCGGCAATGGAAAGAAGGCATCAGCATGATAAATATCATTGCTATTCTGGTTGTCCTAGTTATATTAGGAGGCGCCATCGCTTACATCGTCAAATCCAAAAAGAAAGGTGTAAAGTGTATCGGTTGCCCTGCTGCCGGCAGTTGTTCCAGCAAGCAGCATCATCAAAATTCAGAACCCGGCGGTTGCAGCTGCCATTCTGAACACAAATAATTGCAATTAAAAAGAGAACTTACTGTTTTGACCTTTATGATTTGGACAGTAAGTTCTTTTTTCTTGTTCTTATCGGATTGATTTTGGGTTAAAGATCAAAGCAATGATATAGCCCCAGGCAATTGCTATTGAAATTCCTCCGGCAGTAGCTTTGACCCCGCCGGTAATGGCTCCCAGAAGACTTTGCTGAGCTCCCTCCATGGCTCCTTTTGCCAGAGCATATCCAAATCCGGGAAGAGGCACCTTTGCCCCGCTCTGGGCCAACTGTACCAAGGGTTCATAAATTTGCAGCCCCTGCAGTACAGCACCGGCAACTACTAGCAATACTAAAACCCGCGGCGCTGTCAGCTTTGTCACATCCATTAAGATTTGGCCGACCACGCAGATAGCGCCGCCTATTAAAAATGTATATACATACTCCATAATTTAATCCTCCTGCCCGCCTGCTTCTAAGGAAATGGCATGGGCGATTCCCGGGATTGATTCCCCCTGAAATGGACTGATGGTAGAAAGCAGCGCTCCTGTAGACATAATCAGCACTTTTTTCAGTTCACCTCTTTGCAGGCGTTTATAAATATATCCGGAAAAAACACTTGCTGAACATCCGCATCCACTGCCTCCACTATGAACATCCTGTTTTTTCTCAAAGATCATAGCACCGCAGTCATCATATCGATTTTCCACTTCCTTCTTTGGTATGCCGGCATCTATAAGCAAGTCTTTTGCAATATCCTTTCCAATGTATCCTAAATCTCCTGTAAGAACTAAATCGTAATAATCAATACTTCTTCCTGTATCCTCAAAATGGTTTAACAAAGTATCCACTGCCGCAGGAGCCATCGCCGCGCCCATTTGATTCGCGTCTTTTACTCCCGCATCTATAATTTTACCAATGGTTCCGCTTTCAACACGAACGATTTTCGGAGGCTTCGTATTCCCTGCCTGATCTGCGATATATTGTTGACTGTCTCCGTGACTGCAGGACAAGACCATAGCTCCCGCTGCTGTGGCTGTCCATTGAGCAGAGGGCGGCCTTTGATTTCCATGCTCTAATGGCATACGGAACTGTCTCTCCGCTGTACAGTAATGACTGGAAGCCCCGATCATCACGTTGTCACTGTACTGCCCATCTGTTAGAACAGCTCCCAGCGTCAAGGACTCAGTCATTGTGGAACAGGCCCCGTACATACCTAAAAATGGAATATGAAGATCCCGTGCCATAAAGGAAGATGACATTAATTGATTGAGTAAGTCCCCGCTGAGCATGGCCCCAATTTCTTCTTTTCTCTTGCCGGATTTTTGCAGCGCTTCCATCATAGCAGTTTTCAGCATTTTACTTTCTGATTTTTCCCAAGTCTTCTCTCCAAATGTATCATCCTCCAAAATAGTGTCAAACCATTTTCTTAAAGGTCCCTCTCCTTCTTTTGTACCTACTACAGAGGCCGAACTGAGGATCACGGGCTTATTGGAAAATACCAAGGTCTGATTTCCCTGTTTGTTTTTTATCATAGCTTCCCCCTTAAAACTGACCTATGATCCAGTAGATCACACCGATTACAGCTGATACTGTGATGCCGCAAACCAGCACCGGCCCTGCTAAACTAAAGAGCTTAGCCCCTACTCCCAATACAATACCTTCTTGTTTATATTCGATGGCCGGTGCAACCATAGAGTTTGCAAACCCTGTAATAGGAACGATCACACCTGCCCCTGCAAATTTACCAATCGTGTCAAAGACTCCCAGCCCAGTCAAAAGCTGTGCTGTCATTACAAGAATAATCGTTACATAAATTCCAGCAGCTTTTTGGTC
>CAUEYG010000061.1 GCA_959021945.1 uncultured Eubacteriales bacterium
TATCCAGCTTTTTCACCATTTCTTCTGTCATTTCAAAAGAGCTGGTCCCGGCTACAATGCTATAGCTTTCCGAATTCTCATTAACAATGGAATACGTTTCCGGCGAAGCGCCTGCTACATTTTCAATAAAAGCGTACTTAAACATAATTCCTCCTGAAATTTTCTTTTTTATGCTGTAACGATTATCTGTTAGTATACCATAATATCCCTGGACTTTCCAATGGACCTAGTGTAAAATAGCCCTTGAACCACCAAAGGAAAGGGGAGACAAACCATGAAGATCGTAATTTTTGACGGACACACCATAAACCCCGGAGATCTTTCCTGGAAAGCATTGGAGGCCATAGGCGACCTGACGGTGTATGATGCAACTTCACCGGAGCAGGCGCTCTCCCGTATAGGTGATGCGGAAATTCTCATGACCAGCAAATGCGCCATTACCAGGGAATTTATGGAACAGTGCCCTAATTTAGCATATATTGGCTCAACTGCCACTGGTTATAATAATATTGATGTGGAGGCTGCAAAAGAACTGGGAATTGCCGTAACTTACATTCCGGCCTATTCCACAGACGCCGTAGCCCAGCATACCATCGCTCTCATGCTGGAGCTGTGCAATCACGTTGCCCTGCACGATGCATCTGTCAAAGACGGCCAGTGGAACAGGAGCGATTATTTTTGCTACTGGAAAGAACCCGTTACCCTCTTGGCTGGAAAGTCCCTGGGAATCATCGGCTATGGTCAAATTGGCCAAAAAGTAGGAGAAATCGCCAAAGCTCTTGGGATGAAAATCCATGTATACAGCCAGGACAAGGAAGCCGCTGTAACGTCTGATTTTCTCACGCTTCACTGTCCTCTGACAAAGGAAAATACCGGCTTTGTCAACAGGGATTTTTTAAAACAAATGAAGCCCGGGGCGATTTTGATCAATACTGCCCGGGGCGGGTTGTTAAATGAAAGAGATGTGGCGGAGGCGCTTAAATCAGGCCTGCTGAAAGCAGCTGCAGTCGATGTGCTGTCGCAGGAACCTCCTGCTGAGGATCATCCTCTGGTGCACCTTTCAAACTGTATTGTTACACCTCATATGGCCTGGTCACCAAAGGAAATGCGCAGCATCATCTGTCAGACGCTGGCTGACAATTTAAATAGTTTTCTGCAAGGCGGAACATTAAACCGGGTTGATTTATAATCAGCCCGGTTGCTTTTTTCCTTTCTTTCTGTTGCGTTTTCCAATCAGCAGGATTATCACTGCTGCCAGGGCTGCTGCTGCCAGCAGGGCTCCCAGGGCCAATGCCGCCATTTTGTTGGGCTGTTTCAACAGCTCTGCCGGATGCATGCTGTCTATTTTAAGCTTTCGGTTTTCAACATTCTCATAACGGGCAGGAATCTGCTTGTTGTCAAAAGAATCAAGATAAGAGGCAAGGGCATACCATGCTTTTAGCTCCCGCTCCCCATCATAAAGAATATGGTCTTCATAGTTTTCTATGAGCTGTCCATTTTTGTCCTTTGGCTCAATGGACAAAAGGCCGAAAGACTGCTCTTTCACAGAACCCAGCATTTGACAGGAATATAAATCCGCCGTTACACGATAAAGCTTGTCATCCTGCACCTCTTCCCACTTTCCTCCCCCTAAGTCCACCTGTACATCAGTAGCCCGGTTGAGAAACAGCCGTTTCGGATTATAATGATAGGACATACCTGCTGTGGAAAGTCGGGCCACCTGCATTAGATCAGATATGGTGGCGTCCACCTCTGCCACTGCTTTTAGCTCCTTTCCTGTCAGATAAGCGCTGACCAGCGGATATCCCGGGGTTCCGTCCTTTCCATACCCCAGGGACATTGCATTAAAGGCATCCGCCGCTGTAACAGGTCCCTCTCCAAAAGAAGCCCGCACTACGCCTGCAGGGACAATAGCAACATCCACCCTTTCCTGACTGCCTTGCTGTTTTTCCGCTTGTGAAACAGCATAAAGATAGGAATCTGCAATCAGGTTTCCCATAGGCTCCTCTCTCTGTTCCATAGCAAAGTCTTCAATAGGCGTGAAGGCCTTCTTGTTCTCAGCCAACACCTGCCCCAGTTTGTATCCATATTGGGAAAAATACTGCCTGTCCGCCAGTCTCTGAAATTTTTCCAATTGTTTCAGTACAGTTTGATCTTCCTTTACATTTTCGTCTAAGGGAATCAGCTCATAGCTTTCCAGACTGTAAGCGCCATCATCGCCCTGCCGCAAGGTAAGATGACCCAGGTTGTCCGTATAACTGCCGCAGGAAGCAATCACGGTGTTTCCGACAATAATAGGCTCTGCCAGCTCTGTATGGGTATGCCCGCTGATAATCACATCAAGATCCGGCACCTGCTCTGCCAGTCTTTCATCTTCTGAATCCTCTGCATTCTCATAAGTACCGCTGTGAGACAGGCATACAATGAGATCTGCCTTTTCCTTGTCTTTGATTTGTTTTACAACAGATTTTGCAGTTTCTACCGGATCTTTGAAAAACAAGCCGCTTTCAGGAGCAAATTCATCTGCTTCTTTTCCTAAAAGTCCAAAGACAGCCACCCGTGCTCCGCCCCGCTGTATGATTTCATAATCCTTAACCCCGTATTGACTGCAGGCTTTTTTCAGTTCCCGGGCATTTTCCTGCTTTTCCGGGTCTGCCAGGGTCTTGTCCCAATCAATATTAGCGGAAAGGAGCGCGGGCACGGGCTGACCCGAATCCGATGCAGCCCGGAGCATATCCGCCAGCCCTGTTGCCCGATAATCGAACTCATGATTTCCAAACGTAGTAGCGTCATACTGCAGCTGCCCCATCATACGCAGCTCAGATGCTTCTGATGAAAAAATAGTCTGATAAGGTGTTCCCATGGAAAAATCTCCTGCATCAAAAATAAAGCTGTCAGGATACCTTTGTTTGATCTGCCGGATTGCGGTCTTGGTTTTGGCAAATCCTCCCTTTTCCGTGGTCCGGCCGTTTCTGGTTATGGTTTCTGTATCCATGTGGGAATGCATATCATGGGAAAAAAGAATAGAAACGGTATTGCTATTTTGTTTTTGCGCCTCTTCCTCTCCTGGGCGTCCCTGAGCGCTGACGCCTGTTGGCAGCAGCAGAAGGGCTGCAAGCAGCCCGGGCAGTATCTTTTTCCAGATCTTCATACCGGCTCAATCTCCTCATTGTTTATCATTTCGTTGTTCTCCTTTGTATCTTTTCCTTGGTTCACGTGCTCCCATACTTTAGGAAGTAAATCCAAAATACAGCCTGATACCTCTGTAAATGCCTCTTGCAAAGCTCTGAGGGTCGTTTGTGAGCAAATATACATCATTCAAGTTTGTAAGATAACCCATTTCTACCAGAACAGACGGCATAGAGGTAGCCCTCAGCACATACAGGCTAGGCCGGATAAAGACGCCTCTGTTCCTCAGCCCTGTCATATCATGCAAGCCTTCTAAGATGCGTTCCGCCAGCTCATAAGCCGGTGTGCCTTCACTGTACACATAAGCTTCGCTGCCGCTGGCCGATGTGTTGGAGCTGGAATTGCAGTGCAGGCTAATAAAGTAATCTGCGCCCCATGTATTGGCTTCATAAACTCTGGCCTGCAGGCTGGTTGCATTGCTGGTACCCAGCTGTTCCTCAGGAGTATTTCTGGACAGCCGCACCTCAAACTGAGGGTCTGCTCTGAGAAGAGCCGCCAGCCTGACGCCTACATCATAAGTAATATCCTGTTCTCTCACACCGTTTGCTTCTGCTCCGGCATTGGGGTTTTGCGGGTTGTGGCCCTGATCGATAAATATTTTAATTGCCATTGCAAGTTCCTCCTTTTTCTACTCCTTCAGTATATGCAGGAAGAAACGTCCCCGAGCCTGTCTGTCCCGGGCCATTGGCAAATCGGTTATAATTTTTCCAGCTTTTCCAGCAGTCGGTCCACGGGAGGCTCCATCTCCGGGTCTCCGGCGCATCTGGTGGGCGTTTTGTTGAGAATATCATTGAGCACCGGCTGACGGGCGCTGGCGGAATCCACGGCAATATCATTCCACATCATCAGGTCCACCGCCTTATTGAGGTAAGCCACCTGACTGCGTCCATGGGTTTTTGTAAACTCCCCTGCCCCTGCCCTTTCTTTGTATCGTTTCCAGTGCACTGCCGAAAGGCCCATTTCGTGAAAGGAGTTCTCCATCTCCTGAAGAATTTGTTCCATTAAGGAATCTTTTTCCTCAGCGCCTGTTCCTGCCAGCACAAAGGAAAAACGAGTAGCGCAGTTAACACTGATGACAGAGGGACGCCCCTGCAGCAGCACAACGTGCAGATCCCAGCAGAACAAGTCATTGAGTTTATCCCCATAAGGGGGCTTTTTCATTTTAAAAAAGCGTTCCATTGGAATGGTAATTCCCAGCTGCATGGCAAACTCCTTTCCCAAATTACCTTTAAATTTCGCTCAAGAATACTTTGTAAGCCCGGTAAGCTTCATATACGTCGGCCTTGGAAACCACTTCCCACGGAGCATGCATATTGATTACCGGCACTCCTGCATCAATTACGTTCATCACATAGTTTCCCATAATATAGGCGATGGTCCCGCCGCCGCCCTGGTCCACTTTTCCCAGCTCTGCAGTCTGATAATTGACTCTGGCATCGTCTAAAATCCGTCTTAACTCTGCCATATATTCCGGGTTGGCGTCATTGCACCCGCTCTTTCCCCTGGCTCCTGTATATTTGTTGAACACAACGCCGTTTCCAAGAAAGGCGGCATTTTTCTTTTCTGTAACACTGAGGTACAACGGGTCTACTGCTGCGCTTACATCGCTGGACAGCATTTTTGTATTGGTCAGGGCCCTCCTGACTTTAATCTGGGACTCACCATCAATGCAGGCCATCAGTTCAGCAATGGTGTTTTCCATAAACAGGGACTGGGCCCCGGTAGCGCCTACGCTGCCGATTTCTTCTTTGTCCACCAAAAAACAGCAGTTTGTATATTGACAAGATTCTGCTTCCAGCAGCGCCATAAGGGATGTATATGCACAGACTCTGTCGTCATGTCCGTACCCCATTACCATGCTCCGATCCAAACCGCAGTCTCTGGCCTTGCCGCTGGGAACCACTTCTACCTCTGCGCTGAGAAAATCTTCTTCTTCCATATTGTAAGTCTCTTTTAAGATGCGAAGGATGTTTGCTTTTACTGCATCTTTTTCCTCCCCTTTCAGCGGGATGCTCCCTATTGTTACGTCCAGGTTTTCTCCCTCAATGACCTTGGCTCCTGCTGTTTTCATCTGGTCAGCGGCTAGATGAATTAACAGGTCGCTGATTCCAAAAACAGGATCATCTTCCTTTTCTCCTATGACAACATCCACCTTGGTTCCGTCCTTTTTGATCACTACGCCATAAAGAGACAAGGGCAGAGTCACCCATTGGTACTTTTTGATTCCACCGTAATAATGGGTATCCAGCAGGGCAAAGCCTTCACTTTCATACAATGGGTTCTGCTTTAAATCCAGCCGCGGCGAGTCAATGTGCGCTCCCAAAATGCGCATCCCCTCTTCAAGAGGTTTTTCCCCTATGACAAAGAGCGCAATATTTTTGTTCATGTTCAAGGCGTACACTTTGTCCCCTGCCTTGAGCTGATCTCCCTGTTTTATGATCTGGGCCAGGTCACGAAATCCCCTCTCTTTTGCCATCTCCAGGGTTAATTCCACACAGGCTCTCTCTGTTTTTCCTCTGGACAAAAAGTCTTTGTAGCCTTCGCTAAAATCCATGACCGCCTTTTGTTCTTTATCCGTATATTTTTTCCACGCGTTTTCTCTGTACATGTTTTCTCCCCTCTATTAAAGTAAGTATTAATTTATGTTTTTCCTTGATTCCCTTTCAGTATACGCTAAATCTGTTTTTTTGTAAAATACCGGTTATCCCGGGAATGTATAAAAACGAGGCGCTGCATCAGGTATTTTGATTTCCTAATGCAGCGCCCCTGCAAAAATCTATTTTTTACGCTTTTTTACACACTCTGCCAGGAGATATTCAATCTGTCCGTTAATGGATCGAAAATCCTCTTCTGCCCATCTGGCAATGTCATCCCATAGTGAGGGTGCAATTCGCAGAAGAATCTGTTTTTTCTTTTTCTCCGACTCCTTTAATTTTTTCTCCCGGTCTTTGATTTCCTGTTCCAGCGCTTCCAACTTTTCTAATTTTGCGTGAAGCTGCTGTTCCTTTTTATCCAGATCTTCTTTCATAGGCCTGCCCCTTAGTAGATGGTCCCGCTGTTAACAATAGGCTGAGCCTCTTTGTTTCCGCAGAGGACAACCAGCAGGTTGCTTACCATGGCTGCCTTTCGTTCCTCATCTAAGATTACAATATCTTCTTCCCCCAATTGGTCAAGAGCAGATTTTACCATGCCTACTGCCCCTGTAACAATTTTCTGTCTTGCTGCGATAATGGCTGCCGCCTGCTGTCTCTGGAGCATAGCTGCTGCAATTTCTTCTGCATAGGACAGGTGGGTAATTCGCACTTCTAAAATTTCAAGGCCTGCATCTTGTACTCGCTGCTGCAGTTTTTCTTTCATGGTATCTGCAATTTCCTGGCTGCTGCCTCTGAGAGTCTTTTCGTCAGTATCTGTTTCTTCCATATTATCGTAAGGGTAGAGCCTTGCAATATTTCGAATAGCCGAGTCGCACTGGGTGGACAAGTACTGAAAATAATCATCTACGTTGAATGCTGCTTTTGTTGGATTTACTACTTTCCACACAACAATCGCTCCGATAATGATTGGATTTCCCATGGCATCGTTTACTTTTTGAGTGCCATTGTTAAAGGTAAGAACTTTGGTGGAAATTTTCTTGTTGGTACTGGCTTTTTTTTCTTTGTTTTTCTTGTTGCTTTCGCTCAATTCGCTTAACAGGCTTTCCTGTTCTCCCCGTTTTTCTGCCACAGGATTCCTTCCTGTTACAAACGGATTTACAAAGAAAAATCCGTGATCTTTAATTGTCCCATAGTATTTACCAAACAGGGTCAGCACTAACGCCTCATTTGGGTTGATTACTTTCAGTCCCCCAAACAGCAGGCATACGATGACCAGCACAATTACTGATGCTGTAATAAGGATGGCGGACTCTTGTATTGCACCCCAGATTCCTCCGGCAATGCAAGCGATTAAAAGAAGAATTAAAATAACCAACATGGTCATACCGCTAAATGGTTTTAACACTTTTTCTTTGATTTCTGTATTTTGTAAATTATGATCCATTTTCTTTTCTCCTCCCTTGAGGGCTGCCTTTTCTTTTGTTACGCTGGCCGCCTCACTTGTACTTTACTGCCGTTCCATAGGCAATGACCTCAGCGGTGCCATCCATAATGGCGGAAGTTGTGTATTCTACACGAATGACAGCATCAGCCCCCATGGATTCCGCTTCCTGCACCATTCGCTGCGTTGCAATTTCTCTTGCTTCTGTCAACATTTCCGTATAGCCGCGGAGCTCTCCGCCTACAACGTTTTTCAATCCTGCCATAATATCTTTTCCCAAGTGTTTTGACTGCACCACATTGCCCTTCACAATACCCAGGGCCTCAATTTTTTTATCCGGTACATAGTTAATGGTAAGTAATAGCATTTCTTTTCCTCCTTTTCATTTCCATATCTTTGTGATATCAAAATAATATCATA
>CAUEYG010000062.1 GCA_959021945.1 uncultured Eubacteriales bacterium
AGCCGGATTATCCAGTCCTGATACTGTTCCGTCATCCTGAACACCGATATATATTTTCCCGCCCTCGCAGTTTGCAAAAGCAATGATTTCTTTTTTTATATCTTCCACCACGATTGCCTTCAACTCAACTGTTTCGCTTTCCTGAAAAATCATTTGACCGCCTCCAAATTTCATTCTACCCATATTCTGCCCGTTCTACCCGTTCTTGTCAACGGGTTGGTTAGAATGAGTAGAATAAGCAATCTTTTTTTAAACGGGCAGTGCTATATCCTTGCTTACCCACTTTCTTTTGCATTGCCATTATACATAACTGTAGCACGAAAGGAAACATGAATCTTTAAATAAATCTGTTGTCTATAATAACTCCAACACCTTCCCAATATCCCCCTGAATACAGATGGATTGCTTCTCTATTTCCTGCGGCACCCCCGCATCCTTCAAATTCAAACAAACATAGACTGCTTTAGGATTCTGCATCGTCATCTGCCAGAAGGGATACTTGATAATACCCGGGGTATTGTATCCGACACCGATTTCAAAAAACAAGATATGCAGATTTTTGTGACAACGTAAAAAATTCTCATATCGGCAGGCTGCTTTCTCCCAGCCCTTGTCCTCCACAAAACGGTTATCCGAACGCAAATTCATAGTCATGGCTTTTCCGCATTTAGGACACCGGGGAATGAGTGTAGAGGGAATCCGCATGTTCTTTTGTTTCTTTACCATGCGCTCAATCAGTTCCCGGTTTTCGTAGGTCTGTCTATGGCAAGGCTCGGAACACTGGAACAAACCATAATCTCCCTGCGTATAAAATAGCCGTTTTTTATCAAATCCTGCTTTCTGAAAACAATGGTCTACATTGGTCGTAATCACAAAGTAGTCTTTTCCTGATATAAGCTGATATAGCATATCATAGACAGGATTTGGGGCGTTTTCATAACGATTCAGCCAAATGTACCGACTCCAATAGGCCCAGTGTTCCTCTAGGCTGGAAAAGGGATAAAAACCGCCGGAATACATATCGTGAAAATCGTATTTCGATTCAAAATCGCTGAAATGTTGATGAAAACGCTCGCCGGTATAAACAAATCCAGCAGAAGTAGAAAGCCCTGCACCAGCACCGATAAGAACAGCGTCAGCAGTTTCCAGTTCTCTTTTTAAGCGTTCTATCAAATTTCCCTCTGAACATTTCCGTTTTTTGTATTCCATATAAATCTACCTCACTCTATTATCAAGCTGCGGTTTTCTTTTTGCGGCTTGCCTTGTGGATATTCTCCCTCACAATAGCCTAACAGAACGAAACAACGGGCAATATAGTTGTCTGGAATTTCCCATTCTTTCAAGAGTTGTGCCCCGATTTCATTCTCAAAGGTTTCTTCCCCTCGTGCTACGATACAGGACGCAAGCCCGCACTCCGTGGCAGCCAGCACCATATTTTCCCCGCAACAGAAAGCGTCGGGAATGCTGTATAAAAAATTCTTTGGAGCGAAAACCGCACAGACAGTGGGAGCGCCATAGAAACCGCTTTTTATGGTAGGGTCGTCGATTAAGCTGGGTTGCTCCTTTGATACATAAGAGCCTGCTAATTTGTTCCGATCAAATTTTGCCGCATTGCACTTTCCAATTATTTCACACAGTTCTTTGTTGTGAATGGCAACAATGATGGTTCGTTGACCGCCGCCAGCGTTGGGAGCATAAAGCCCCGCTTCTATAATTTTTTCTAAATCCTTCCGTTCAATCTGCCTGTTCTGATATTTTCGGATGGAACGGCGAACTTTTATCAAATCAAAAAATTCCATATCTACACCTCTTTCCAGCATTGGGGATCTGCCCCGTAAAAGTTGCCGTCTTTTCCACTGGCAACCGCAGGACAACCCCGGCAATAAGATAACAACTCACATTTTGAACACTTTTCAAATTTACTGTAATCGCGGTACTGCTCCATTTGACAAATCCACACATCAGCAATCCGGTCTGTAAACACGTTGCCGACCTTGCTGTTCTGGACGCGGCGACAGGCATAAATATCGCCGGTAGGCAAAATTGTCATGTGACAGTTTCCACAGTTGCAGCCCCCATAAATCACGCCGTCCTGTGCGTCCTCTGGGATTTTGAAAATGCCCTTTTCATACTCATAGAGTGTCCAAAGGTGGTCTTTCTTGTTGAAGTAGGTGGTGCAGCCTGCGGATTCATATTGCTGAAATTTTTGATAACAGGTATCCAGTAATTCCCGATATTCCTGTGGAGCCATACCAGTGTCTTTTTCCTCACTGGTGGGGCAATAACGTGCAAAAGCGAATACATCAGCGCCTGCCTCTACAACCGTATCAATAATATCTGGAATTTCCTTGATATTTGTGCCAGATACCGTTGTCATAATCACAGAACGGATACCAGCATTTTTAATGCAACTGATTTTTTCAAGGGTACAGTCGAAAGAACCGGGTTTTCGGAACCAGTCATGGGTTCCTCTCATTCCATCAAGAGAGAGCTGATATTTCTGGCAGCCGTACTCTTTCAGCTTTCTGCAAACTTCATCTGTTAAATGAAACGGATTTCCCAAAATAGTAAATGGAATATCATATTCTTTTAACAGGGCAAGCAGCTTCCAAAAATCCGGGTGTAAAATGGGGTCTCCACCCGTAATATAAAAATAGGGCAGACGGTCATACACTTTACAGAAATCAAGACAGTTATAAAAGGTTTCCTGCATTTGCTCCCAACTCATAGCGTCCAGCTTTTTGCAGTTATCCTCCGAAAAAATGTAACAGTGCTTACAGCGTTGGTCACACTCGTCTGTGATGTGCCACTGAAATGCAAAATATTCTTTCATATCGTTTTCCTCACTTTGAAATTATTCCCGGTAAACAGCTTTGCTTACCGGGAACGGTTGATATATAGTGCTTATTTGTCACCAGCACCACAGGCAGAGCCGCAGGCAGCGGGCTTTTCTTCCGGCTTGTCACCAGCACCGCAGGCAGAGCCGCAAGCAGAGGCCACAACCTCCTCATTTTTCTTTGTCCAACCAAACAGATTAGAAAGTGCCATAATCATTACCTCCATTTTTTATTTTTGGAACATTTCCTGTTCCTTGATTGTATTGTATCGCAGGGTAATCGAAGAAAAAAGTACGCACTTTTTTCTTACATAGGCACTTTTTTGTAACCCGTGCTTGCAGGAAAGCCGCCTTTATACTATAATTTGAATGCAACATTCATCTTTGAACTATTGGAAAGGAGTACGCCTATGTTGACAAAAGAAGAAATGCCTGCCTGCCCTGTGGCAACCACTGTTCAGTTAATCGGAAGCAAATGGAAATTATTAATTATGCGAAATCTGCTGCAGCGGTCATGGCGTTTTAATGAATTACGCAAAGATTTAGAGGGAATCAGCCAAAAGGTGCTGACTGACAGCCTTCGTTCTATGGAGCATGATGGAATTATTACCCGCACAGTCTATCCAGAAGTACCGCCCCGCGTTGAATATGCGTTAAGCGATTTGGGAGAATCTATGCGTCCTATTATGAACGCTATGGAAGAATGGGGAACAAACTATAAAGAAAATCATATTGACAACTAAGAGTAACTTTAGTTGTTCTTGTATCGTTAGTCCGGTTTATAAGAGGAGGCAAACTATGACAGAACTATTAGCGCCAGCAGGAAATATGGAAGCATTAAAGGCTGCCGTATCCAACGGATGCGACGCCCTATATCTGGGCATGCAGAAATTCGGCGCTCGTGCTTATTCTTCTAACTTTGATTTGGAATCTCTAAAGGAGGCAGTTGGATATGCCCACCTCAGGGACGTTAAGGTTTATGTAACCATGAATACCATTGTATTTGAGGATGAGCTTCAAGACATGAAACAACAGCTTTGGAAACTCAATGAAATTTGCGTGGACGGTGTTATTGTACAGGACTTAGCGGTGCTTGACTATATAGAACGGAATTTTGCTGATATGGAAATTCACTGCTCAACACAAATGGGAATTGATGATACAGAAGGAACGCTGCTATGTAAAGAGCTGGGGGCCAAGAGAGTGGTTTTAGCAAGAGAAGTGGAGATTGAGCATGTAAAAAACATTAAAAAAACAGCGCAGATTCCCATAGAAGTTTTTGTGCACGGAGCATTATGTGTATCTTACTCCGGGAATTGCCTTATGTCAGGATTGATCGGCTATCGAAGCGGCAACCGGGGAAGATGTGTAGGCTCCTGCAGAAAACCCTATGAACTCATTGATAAAACAAGAAATGCATCTTTAGGGGAAAGTTATCTTTTGTCCACAAAAGATTTAAATACCATCGACCACATAGATGACTTAAAGGACATTGATTCTCTGAAAATAGAAGGGCGAATGAAAGAGCCGGCTTATGTTGCCAATGTAGTAGCCAAATACAGGGCAGCTTTAGATGGCGGTCTGAGCAGTGATGATAAAGAAAATTTAAAAAAGACCTTTAACAGAACCTTTACAAAAGGCTACTTGTTCCATGAAGATGTGAAAGAAATTACCAATATTCAAAAGCCCAATAACTTTGGTTACGAAATCGGTAAAATTACAAAACTTTTCAAGGGTATGTATGAAATAACCTTGAGCTGTGTTTTAAATCAGAATGATATCATTAGAATTGACCACAATAACGAGGATATTAACTTATCGGTTGTAAAATTATATGATCGGAATGAAAATTTGATCAACAAAGCGGATCATGTATGCTATATTAAAATTAAAGAAAAGCTTTCCATGGGTGATACGGTATACAAAACAAAGGATTACTTGTACTACAAAGAATTAGAAGCTGCGGTGGACAAGGAATACCGACGTTTTAACCTGGATATGAAGGTTTATGCTTATCCAGGGGCCAAGCTGGTTATTGATGCAGAAGGGTTGGGATTCCAATACTTATACGAAAGCGATGAAATCCTGGGGGAAGCAATTAGCAGCCCTACAACCAGGCAGCAGGCAGTAAAACAGTTAGGCAGACTGAATGACACGATTTTTACCCTCCACGATGTGGAATTGGAGGAGTACAACGCCTTTATTCCAGCCAAACTGTTGAACAATGCCAGGCGGGAAATCGTACAGGGATTGTATGATTTAAAGCTTAATAGTAAGAAACGAAGAATCAAAAAAGAGGAGCCTAGGGATAACATTTCCTTTGTTCCCCAAAAACCATACCTTACAGCTGCTGTAACAACAAAGGCCCAGTATGATGCCTGTAAACGCTGCGGCATAGAAGAAGTATATTTTGATAATATTATCAGAAGAAACCAAAACACATACCAGGAAAAGGAAGGACAGCTGCTGATTGGGGGCTATGGAGGTATTTATCGCTACAGAAAAACCAATCCCTTTGTGACAGATTATTCCTTGAACGTTGTCAATGCAGCCAGCTGTTACAAGCTGTACCAGCTAGGCGCCAAAAGAGTTACCCTGTCCTATGAAGTAAATAAAAAGGATATTGGAGCAATCATAACTGCTTATTATGAAGAACATGGAGGATACCCGACGCTGGAAATGATTGTTTATGGCCGTGCACCCCTCATGTTTACCAAATATTGTCCGCTGAAAAAAATGAACCAGTGCAGTGTCTGCAAAACAAAGGTTTATGAGCTAAAAGATGAATACGGAACTTTCCCGATTCTCTCTCATGAGGACTGCACAACCACAATCCTCAATGGAAAAATTTTGAATCTTTTAGATGAGATGCCCTTTATAGAGGGAATTGAGGCATTCAGGTTAAACTTTACCACAGAATCTGAAGAGGAAGTTACCCGAGTTGTCAAGAACGCTTTGAAAAAGCTAGATGGTTCCTTGAGGAAATCCCTTTTTAACCAGGAAACAGATACACGAGGACATTTTAACAAGGAAATACTATAGAAAAGAGGTCAATGGAAATGATTCAAGTAGAAAACCTTTCTTATGGTTTTCCTGCAAAGGAGTTATATAAGGATATTTCTTTTTCTTTGGAAATGGGACAGCATTGTGCCCTGATCGGAAGCAATGGTACTGGAAAATCAACGCTGGTCCACATGCTCATGCATCCTGATGATTATCTATATGATGGGAAAATCCTCAAAGACGAAAGCTGCCGGATTGGCTATGCCAGCCAATTTCGCCCTAGGGAAAAGGACCAGGACCGTACAGTTTTTGAATATCTGAGCCAGCGCTTTTTAGAAAATCAGCAGGAGACTGCCGCTGTTTGTGAGGAAATGGCTGGGGCTGAGGACATGGAAGCTGTGTTTGAAAAATATCAGGCCTTGCTAGATGCCTATGAGGCAATGGATGGGGATCACTATGAAAGTAACATCCGCAAACAGTTGTCCGTTGCAGGCATGGCTGATTTAGAAAAAAACAGTTTGTCCCAGATCAGTGGAGGCGAGTATAAAATCCTGCAGATTATGAGAGAAATGTTGCTATCTCCAAACCTCCTTATTTTAGATGAACCAGATGTATTTCTTGACTTTGGAAACTTAAACAGCCTTTGTCAGCTGATGAAAGAATATAAAGGGACGCTGCTTGTGATTACCCATAACCGGTATTTGCTGAACCACTGTTTTAATAAGATTTTGCATTTGGAAAACGGTGATATTCAGGAATTTGACGGCAGCTATACAGAGTATCGCTGCAGTGTGTTAAAAGAAAAATTAAAGTTAAAACTGCAGAATATAGAAGAGCAGGAGGAAATTGCACGAACCCGGGAAATGGTTGATATTTTGCGCAAAAGAGCCACAACCATGGTTAATCCTGTTATCGGAAGGTCTGTAAATGCAAAGCAGTCGCAGCTGGACCGTCTGGAAGCCAGACAGATAAAGGCGCCCTTTATTGAGGTAAGGGAACCGGAAATTATACTTCCTGAAATGGTGAAAGATGCTGCTATGGATAAAGAAACAGATACGGAGCCGAAAGGGGAGCCGCCGGTTTTATGCATTACAGATTATCATGTTGAATTTGAGAAAAGCCTGCTGCAAGACGTTAGTTTTGCGTTGATGGCAGGGGAAAAGGCAGTTATGGTCGGTGCAAATGGCACAGGCAAGACGACTTTGATTCGTGATATCTTAAAGAACGATCATCCTTGTATTCACATTGATGAGCATACAAAGTACAGGTGTTTGTCTCAGGTGCAAGGTGAAGATTTGGATGAGACCAAAACCGTATATGAAATGATGCAGGAGGCAGGCTTTGTCAGCAGGGAAAGCGCCAGTGCTTATCTTGCAAAATACTGCCTGGAAGAGACCGTGTTAGAACAAAAAGTTGGGCAGCTGTCAGGGGGAGAACAGAATTTATTGCAAATTGCTATGATTGCAAGCTCAGACGCCGAACTTCTGATTTTAGACGAGCCTACCAGTCATTTGGATCTTTATGCCCAAGCTGCCCTGGAAAAGGCAATTTCTCAGTATAAAGGGACGGTCTTAATGGTCAGCCATGATTTTTACCTGGCAGCCAATTGTGCAGATTATGTGCTTTTGGTGGAAGATCATACAGTCAGGCGAATGCGCACCAGGACCTTCCGCAAAATGGTATATACGAAATACTTTGATCAAAGGTATTTAGAAATAGACAAGAAAAAACAGGAACTGGAAGCCAACATTATGTTAGCATTTAAAAAGAATGACCTTACAACTGTGGAAAAATTATGC
>CAUEYG010000063.1 GCA_959021945.1 uncultured Eubacteriales bacterium
ATCAAAAGTGGTGGGATTATTCCGGGGAGCCTTTTAATCTGGGAGGGTATATCTGCCTGCGTTTTTCTATTATGTGGGGGCTGGCCTGCAGCTTTATCGTGTACCTGGTGCATCCGACCATTGCCGGTCTTACAGCTCTCATCCCCCATACGCTGGGCGTTATCCTGCTTTCCATATTGGGCGCTGTGTTCCTTGTTGACTGTGCTGCAACCATTAAAACCATCATTGGTTTTAACCATGAATTAAAGAAGATCGACAGCAGTGCGGCTAAGTTGAAAAAAGTTTCCGATGAGTTGACAGAGACGATCTACGAGACAGCAGTGCGGGCCAAAGAAGAAACCGCAGAGTTAAAAGCTCGCGTAGATGATGAGAAAAAGACGATTGATCAGCACAAAAAAGCCTTGGCGGAAAAGCTCACTTACAGCCAGCGCAGGCTTTTGAAGGCCTTTCCCGGCGCTCGCTCTACCCGTTATGCCCCTGCCATGGAGGAAATGAAACGGCGTCTCGAAAACTACATGAAAGAGAAAAGGAGATCATAAAATGAAAGTATTAAAAGTTATTTTTGCTCTAATTATATCCTTTGCACTGCTGTGCTCTCAGGGCTTGCTCATGGCAGCCTTTTCCTGTGACAAGTCCTTTTCCGCTGATTCCGTTACAAAGGCAATCCAGGAAACAGATTTTACACAGCAGCTTTACGATCAGGCTCTGGCGCAGTCCAATCAGGCGGCGGATGAAAAAGTGCAGGAATTTTTGCAGTCTGCCCTGAAAACAGATAAAGCTTCTGAATTAATTGGAGATTATGCCTCTTCTGCCATTGGTTCTATTTTGTACGGAAAGGAATATTCCCAGTTTACAAAAGAGGATTTGAATAATTTGGCTAGTGACAGCCTGGATGAGTTGGAAAAAGCCTCCGGCGGCCTTATGACAGAAGCTCAAAAACAACAAGCAATGGACTATGTCAACGCTAACGGGGACCAGCTTGTGAAGGAAATCAATGATACGCTGCCTGTTCTTGAAAGTGCAGCAGGTGTGAGCAGTGATGAAATGGCGGCAATTTCTCAGGTTCAAAAGATGTTGGGCGCTCCTGTGCGGGCAGCTATGGCTGCAGCCTGTCTGATCTTAGGGATTATTCTCATTGCCCTTTTCTGGCGCAGCAAGCTGGGATTTGTCTGGTGGGCCATGGTCAGCTTTATTACCGGGGGCGTATTCGTGCTGTTAGGAAGCTCCAGCAGCCTGCTGACCAGTTATATCCAGGATTCTGGCGAGGGCACCACTTTTTCCTCCCTTTTAACAGGTATGTTCAGCCATGGGTTCTTATTTGTGGGCATTGCCGCACTGGCCTTTGCTGTGCTCCTCCTTGTTATTTGCCTGATCAGCCGAAAGGTGTCAGCAAGGGCATAAAAGGCCTGTCTCTAAAGCGGAATTGGCGCTTTTTATACCTTTTTTGCAATTTACGCTAAAAAGGTATAAAACTTTAGGCCTGGCAGGCCCCAAAAATGACAAAAACGGCCTCATTCCCCAAAAAGGCGGAAAATCGGCCTCTGTACCGTTGAAAATTTATATCTTTTTACACGGATTGCCTGAAAAAGGTATAATAAAGTCCATTTGGCCGCTTTTCAATTTACAGCCATAAAACCAAAGCCGCTGTAAAGCAGATCCCACGAATGATCTGTTTCACAGCGGCTTTCTTTCTCTTTTTATAGATGATGCGCAGTTATGACGGATTGACTCTCTTTTTCAGATCTGGCAGAGAGTCAATAATATGAATTACATCTGTCAAATCGTCAAAGAGCTCATCGAGCAAATAACCGATGCAGGCCTGGCGCACTTCATCCTCCATCTGATAGTCGTCATCCAGCAAGAGCGTAGTCAGTTTAAACAGCTGCATCAGCTTTGCAGCATAGTAATCCTTGTTTTTTAAAATGGATACTTTGCGTTTCAACAAGCTTTCCAACATCTTTTCAACTTGAGGCGGCGGCGGAATCTCTATATCCGGGTCCAACTCATCCTCCATCTCCTCGAAACGAACGCATAAGGATTTTTCATATTCCAAAAGAAGCCTTTCAATATCCATTGACGTAAAATACTTTTCCATAGTACCCCCTGTTTTGCTGTCATCATTACTATATAGTATGATTATACCGCAATTTGTCTTGTATTCAAGTCATTATTTTCCCTAAAGCTGTAAATGATGCATCGCCTATTAACTGTTTATCTCCGGGAGGGATACCTTTTTATTATAAACTTTTTCTGCCAGAGCCATATTATGAGTAACGACAACCAGCCCCAGCTGCCGCTCTTCCGCCGTTCTTCTGATTAGCTCCCAGATTTGCGCCTGTGTAATCACATCCAGCATTGTGGTAATTTCGTCACATATGAGGAACTTGCTCTGGGGCCCCAAAACCCGGGCAATGCAAAACCGCTGCAGCTCGCCTCCGGACAGCTCTGACGGCCACCGTTTCAGCCACTCCTCTTCAATACCCATAGCCTCCAACAACCCTTGATCGGGATTCCACGATTCCCGCAACGTCCGACTCATCTTCCACCTGGGATTGACAGCCTGCTCCGGATGCTGATAAATCATCTGCACTGGGCAATATCCCTTTTGGGGAAGCGGTTCCCCATCCAGCAGCACCCTTCCCTGGGTCGGGGGCAAATATCCTGCCAAAATCTTTGCCAGAGTGCTTTTCCCATATCCGGAAGGCCCAACCAAGGCAATTCGATCTGATGAGGAAACGGTAAAATCAACGTCTTTCAAAATCCAGGGTCCCCGGTCGTGATATCGAAAGCTTATCTTTTCTGCTCTAAGTTGCATGAATACACCTCACTTTTCCGCCTCTCAGCTCCCGCATGGAAATCTCTTGGCCGCATTCCCCTGTTCGCAGCGGGCATCGGTCCGCAAAAAGACAGCCCACAGGCAGTTTTCCTGCATAAGGCTGAGAGCCGCTGATAGGTTTAAACTCATTCTGGGGCAAAGCGTCGAGAAAGGCTTTGCTGTAAGGATGGCGCAGCCCATCCTGTCCTTTAGCAAAATCATCTGCAGGGCAGACTTCTACTGTTGTTCCTGCGTAAAACACAGCAATTCGGTCTGCTACATGAAGGGCAAGGTCAATATCATGAGTAATCAATAATACGCCACAGCCCTGGTCAGCCAGCTCCCGAAAGTTTTGCAAAGTCTCCATTGCCATGGACAGGTCCAGCCCCGGGGTAGGTTCATCTGCAATAATCAGCTTTGGCTCTTCCATAACTGCAGTGGAAATCAGCACGCGCCTTGCCATTCCTCCTGACAGTTGGAAGGGATACAAATTTTCTGTTTCTTCACCCAAGCGATAACGCTGAAAAGCGCTTTTCACCTTATCCACAGTACCCCTGACGCCTTTCACCTGTTTTCCCACCTTCATGAGAGGGTCAAGAAAATCAACAGACTGGGGAATAAAGACCATTTCCTTTCCCCTCAGCTCCTTTTGGCGCATTGGCGTAAGGGGCGCTCCCATATATTCCATCACACCTGTCACTGCAGCGTTTCCCGGCAGGATCCCCAATATGGAATGAGCCAGCAAGCTTTTGCCCGAACCGCTGGATCCCACTACTGCCAGGATTTCTCCTGGATAAACTTCTGCATCCAGAGAATGGATCACTTCCAAGTCAGATTTATTCCAGCCCCGATCATAGCGCTCAAAGGATACGGTAAGGTCTTTCACTTTTAAAATCGTCTCTTTCTTCATCGTCATCTGCCCCCTCCTACTCATTTCCACTGCCCGGATTCAGCAACATTCTCAGTTTATCCCCGATCAAGTCAAAGAGCATTACTGCAATCAGCAGCATCAAGCCGGGGAACAGACACAGCCACCATTTTCCCGTGACAATATATTTCATGGCCTCTGATAAAATCCCTCCGATAGCCGGGGTGCCTGCGGAAAATCCAAAACCAAGGAAGGTCAGGGACGCTTCATGCATAATGGCGTGAGGAAACAGCAGCACCAATCCTACCAAATACACGGGCAGCACGTGGGGAATCATATGCTCCTTTGCCACTTGAGCTTTGGTTTTTCCCATTTTATAAGCCGCCTTCACGTACTGGGCATTTTTTATTTGCAGCACCTCAGCTCTTACAATTCTTGTCAGCTCCGGCCAGTGGGTAACAGCGACAGCAACAGCAACGCCAACGCCGCCCCTTCCCATCATATAAGAAATTAAAAGGAGCAGAACTAAATGAGGCATCCCCATGCAGCAGTCAACGCACCAGTTGATGAGACGGTCTACTTTCCCTCCTGCTACTGCGGCCAGAACTCCAAAGACCAGGGCAATGACAGAACTAACAACAGACGCGGCAAAGCCAATCAGCAAACTGTTAGAAAGCCCTTTGACACAGCGCCAGAACATATCCCTGCCCATAAAGTCCGTCCCAAACAGATGGCCCGGGGAAGGGGAGATAAACTTGTTTTCATAATGCACACCGTACAAGTCAGGATTCATAACAAGCCCTGCTACAAGAATAACCAAAAGGTAAAGGGCTGCCACTGACAAATACAGCACCATTTTCTTTTTTGTATTCATGGGCCGCCTTGGCAGCCTTGCCCTGTCCTCTTCGTTTTTAGCCAGTACCATATTAAGCATGATAGCCCCCTTCCTTTAAACGGGGATCTACAATGCCGTAAAGCACATTAGCAATAAAATTTCCCACAAACACAAACAGCGCGCTGAACATAGCGATTCCGATCAATAAAGGCGCATCTGCGTTCATAGCAGCCGATGTTACGGCGCTGCCAAGACCAGGGTAGGAAAAAACCGTCTCTGCCAGGGCAATGCCTCCAAAGAGTTCGCTAAAGGATGCGAACTGCAGGGTAATAGCCGGCATGGCCACATTTCTGAGGCCGTGCCGCATAACCAGCTGTTTTGTTGTTTCTCCTCTTGCTTTGGCAAATAGCATATAGTCGCTGTGGAGGATTTCAATCAGCTTTTGCCTTGTATATAACGTGATCTTGCTGATTCCCAAAATGCTGAGAGTAACAGCAGGCAAAATCATATGATAGATTCGATCCCACAAGGTGACATCTTCCGCCAATTTGTCCACGGGAACAGCTTGGCCCAGGGGGAACCAGCCTAAAAGGACGGAAAAGACGGTCAGCATTAAAAGCCCAAACCAAAATACCGGCGCAGATTGTAAAATAAGGCAAAAGGTCTTAATCCCTCTGTCAAAGAGGCTCCCTTTGCGAAGAGCAGCGAAGATCCCGGCAGTAAAGCCCAGAATGCCGGATAAAAGCCATGCTGCTAAAATCAGGGCCAATGAGTATTGAAACCGCTGAAAAATAACGGTGCTCACCGGCATATTATAAGTGATGGAATTGCCTAAATCCCCATGCAGCGTGTGGCCTGCCCAGGTAAAAAAGCGTTCCACCGGAGGGTCGTTTAACCCCCAATATTCTGCAATTTCCTGTTTCGCCTCTTCTGACATGGTGGATTCTGAGCCTACATAGGCGGCCAAAGGGTCAACCGGTGAGGCGGAAACCAGTACAAAGGATAATATACTGATTGCCACCACCAGTGTCAGCATCCGAAATGTTGTAAAGCAAAGGTATTTTACTCGGTTCATTTTAACGTCCAATCCTTCATATTGTTAATAACAGGGGCTCCGTGGCCGTGAGGATGCGGAATCTGTGTATCAACAGAAATATCCAGATTATCTTTTACAAAATAACTGTGTTCAATGTTAACAAGATATAAGTAAGCGTAATCATCTGCTGTTTCTTCCTGTACTCTTTTCCACGCAGCGACTGCATCATCCTGATTGTTGGCGTTGATTGCCTGGTCAATTAACTGGTCTGCCTTTTTATTTGAATAGCGGATGGAGTTAGACGTACCTTCTCCTCCTGCAAAGGAGTCGGTGTAAAAGAGATTTTTCAGCACAACCGGGTCAAACTGGCCCCATCCCCAGACAACTCCGTTGGACGGCGCTAAGGCATTGATTTCATCCCAGGTTTTTTGGTCCAGGTCAATTTGAATGCCCAGAGTCTTTGCCTCTTCTGCCAGAGCAGCAGCCAGCTGGTATCTAGCCGTATCACCGCTTGGCGCAAGTATGGTAAACTGGCATTTCCGCCCGTTTTTCTCATAAATACCATCGCTGCCCTTTTTCCATCCTGCTCCTTCCAACAGCTTAGCCGCGCCTTCTTTATCATTATCCTTATACTCTGCTGTGTTTCCCCATACCAGGTTGCTGGTAAAGCCTTCCGCCGGCTTTCCGATTCCATTCAGGGCGTTGTCAATGATCTTTTGGCGGTCAATGCCAATTGCCAGAGCCTTTCTCACTGCCTTATCTGCGGTTACATTGTTTCCTACTTTTATGGTCTTCCCGCTCTTTGTCTTATAATTGGATTCTTGGGTTACAGGAAGGCTGATCTGGCGCACATCCATGGTTTCCAGATTCTCAATGTGCATGCCGTCAATTTCTTCTGAAACATAATTGGGGTCTACCATTACTACATCCAGCTGTCCTGACTTTGCGTTGGCAATGGCCGTATCTTCCTCCATATTCAAAATCGTCACTTGCGGAATGGATGGGGCGCCGTCATAATAATCCGAGAATGCTTCTACGATTATTTTCTGCTCTGTATCGTACTGCGCAATTTTCCAAGGCCCTGTTCCAATAGGCATGGTGTCAAATTTTTTGCTGTCATAGCTGTCCCTTGGCACGATCCCCAGGAGGGCTGTTTGGTCCAGGAAGGAAGAATAGGGCTCTTTTAAGGTAAAGGTAACGGTATAATCGCCGTCAGCCTTTACGGATTTAAGGCGGCTCAGGTCCACATTTTCATTGTTGCCTTGATTCTTTTTTACGGTGTTATAAGTAAAAACTACGTCTTGAGCTGTAAAGTCAGAGCCATCGTGGAATTTCACCCCCTCTTTCAGGTGAAAGGTATAAGTGAGGGCGTCTTTGCTAACCTTCCAGTCCTTAGCCAGGTCCCCAACATATTTGGAATCCGGGCTTACTTTGGTAAGGGCGCTGTTGATAAAGGAATAACCATAAGACATGGCTCCCTTGACAGGGTCCATGCTGCTGTCAAAGATGGTTCCTCCAACATAAATGGAAATTCCCGCCGAATCTTTTTCTGAGTCTGCTGAATTTGCTCCGCATCCTGCCAGAACGCCTATTGTAAGCAGCAGGACCAAAGCCATGCAAATACCTTTTGTTCTCCATTTTTTTCTGTTCATTGTTTCCTCTTTTCTTAATAAAACAGCCTGCATGATTTCTTTTGTACAAAAAAATACCAAGAAAGCAAAAATCGTTGATCTATTCTCAATCAACAAGCAACCTTCTTGGTTCGTTTTCATTTTTTATGCAAGCTTCTGAATTTTTAAAATTATGGTCTTCTCTTCTGAGAAATAACAGCGCTTCTGCGCTCCTTGAAAAGAGTACCATTTTGTCAAAGAAATGTCAAGATTTTTGTGTCATTCTCCCCAGCAGCATGAAGATCAGCGGCAGTCCCAAAGATCCGGCCATACCTAAAAATTGATCTAACTGACCTCTTGCCGGTATAAAAATCCATAGCAGCAGGCCACC
>CAUEYG010000064.1 GCA_959021945.1 uncultured Eubacteriales bacterium
TTTTCCAGCTTGATGCCCAGGTCTTCCGTGATGCACTTGCCGCCGGTCAGGATGCTGCCAGGAGGCCCGGGGGCGTGTTGAAGGCCCGCAAAGTGTGCACAAGTTGCAGCTTTTCCTTCATGTGTACACACTTTCGGGCTGCCAGGAGGCCTGGGAGCGTGTTGAAGGCCCGCGGAGTGTGCACAAGTTGCAGTTTTTCTTTCATCTGTACACACTTTTAGGCTGCCAGGAGGCCTGGGAGCGTGTTGAAGGCCCAGGGAGTGTGTACAAATTGCACGTTTTGCCTTATGTGTACACACTTTCGGACTGCCGAGAGGTCCGGGGACGTGTTGAAGGCCCGCGGAGTGTGCACAAATTGCAGTTTTTCTTTCAGCTGTACACACTTTTGGGCTGCCAGGAGAGCTGCGGGAGGGTCGAAACGCCGGGGAGTGTGTACAAGTTGCACGTTTTGCTTCATCTGTGCACACTTTCGGGCTGCCAGGCGAGCTGCAGGAGGGTCAAAACGCCGCGGAGTGTGTACAAGTTACACGTTTTGCTTCAGCTGTACACACTTTCGGACTGCCAGGCTGGCTGCGGGAGGGCTGGGATGCCAGGGAGTGTGCACAAATTGCAGCTTTTGCCTTATGTGTACACACTTTCGGACTGCCGAGAGGTCCGGGGGCCTGTTGAAGGCCCGCAAAGTGTGCACAAGTTGCAGCTTTTGCTTCCTGTGTACACACTTTCGGGCCGCCAGGAGGCCCGAGGACGTGTTGAAGGCCCGCAAAGTGTACACAAATTGCAGCTTTTCCTTCATATGTACACACTTTTGGACTGCCAGGCGAGCTGCGGGGCCGCCCGGCGGGCTGAAAGCCGCTGGGCTAGCAGCAGACTAGCTGCTGCTGGCTCTCTGGGCTGCATGCGAGCATTGATCTAAACTTTTATAACTGATATTTCTGCAGTTTCCTAACTACTGTAGACTGGTTAATCTTCAACTTTTTAGCCATTTCTCTGGTTGTAGCGGAGTTTTCTTTTTCCCGCTGGAAAATAAGCTTTTCCAGCGCTTCAATTGCCTCAGCCAAAGACATATTTTCGCTATTTTCCATAATCGTACCTATCATTTTTTGTGTTGGATCCTTGTGCCCCTGTCTGGTCCAAGGCAGATCTTCTGTCTGCAAGTAGTCATTGTTGCTGACAACAACCATATTTTCAATTACATTTTTTAGCTGCCGCACATTTCCCACCCAGGGCTGAGCCTCAAGTTCTTTGATCACATCATAAGTTAAGAGCTTTTTTTGATTGTACAGTTCGTTGTAGCGGCGCAGGAAAAGGGAAGCCAAAGGCATAATATCATCAATTCTCTTGCGCAGAGGCGGTACATTGATTTGGACTACATTAAGCCGATAATACAAATCCTCTCTAAATTCTCCCGCTTCTACCATGGCTGCCAGATCCCGGTTTGTAGCTGCAATAATCCTTACATCTACAGTTTTTGTTTCCAGGGCTCCGACCCGACGCACTTCTTTATTTTCCAGAAACCGCAGCAGTTTTACCTGAAAGTCCAGGGGCGTTTCTCCAATCTCGTCCAAAAATACGGTGCCTCCGTCAGCAGTTTCCAGCAGACCTTCCTTTCCCGCCTGAACAGCGCCAGTGAAAGCGCCCTTTTCATATCCAAAGAGTTCTGATTCCAGCAAATTGGCCGGAATAGCCCCACAGTTTAATACAATAAAGGGCTTTTTGCTCCGCAGACTATTCTTGTGTATATAGTTAGCCACTTCTTCCTTGCCAACCCCGGATTCCCCCAGAATTAATACTGTCGCTTGGAAGTTCGCCACCTTTTCCGCCAAAGCTAGTACATCCCGCATTTCCCTGCTTGCGGCCAGGATGGAAGATTTATTATTAATCCCTGAACCTTTTTCCAGCTCCGAATAATTTTCAAAATACCGTTTTCCCAGCGCTCTGGACTGCTGCAGCTCTTCGGTCAATTCATAAATTTCCGTAATATCTCTGGCATTGATGACAATTTTTTTTACATCGCCTTTTTTATTTAAAACAGGCCTTCCTGTTACAATAATATGACGGCCTGATTTTACAATTTGCCTTTTTGAAACCGGCTGCTTTTGCTCTGCTACAATATGAGCCACTGAATTGGGCATCCACACCGGATTGACCAAGTCCTTCATATATTTCCCTTTCATATCTTTTCGCTTGATCTCCGCCACCCTTTCATAGGAGCTATTGGCGTACAAAATTTTTCCATCCGCATCTGTTACAAGGATTCCGTCAAAGGACCCTTCCAAGATCTCTTCCAGTTCATGAGACATTTCTTTTTGATAAAACAGCTCAGACCGGAGCAGCTTGTTTTCATAAAGGTCCAAGATTAAAAAAACCATATCCTTTTTATTCCCCTCTGCTTTCATTTCAAAGGGCAGAGTATAATAGTCCTGATCTGCAATGGTTACTTTAAAAATGCGTTCATCCAACTGTTCCATATGTCTAAAGTCCGGCAATACGCAGTCAAGGCTCTTTCCAATGACTGCACTGCTGTCAATATGCCAGAACATTTCTATTGATTTATTGACCAACTTAATTTTATGATCCTGGTCAACCACTAAAATCCCATTAGGGCTGTTGTTTATGATATCCTTAAAAATTTGGGGATATTTTGCTTCCGCCATTTTAATACACCTCTTTTCCTCAAAATTATAACATAAGACAAAATCATTTTTCGTTGAATTGGTCACAATACATTATTTACCAGGCATCCCCATCGTTTGAGCCGATTGTGCAGGCCTTTTTAGGGCCACCTGCCTCATTTTGATGCTTCACCGCATCTCTTTTCTTCGCCGCATCATCAATTGGCATGCCGGAACGCTTGTATTTTGCTCAACCCTTCTGGTTTTCAGTCTTTTCTTGGGTTTCCTGTGTATATATAACGCAATATCGGTGCCATGTACGGCAGAATGGTTTCATTGTCTTGCAAAAAAGAACATACAAAAACGGTATCATCAAAACTGACAATACCGTTTATCGTAACCTTTTTGCTCATCTAGCTAAAGTAAAGGTTATTGGTAATATATTCCGGGTCACAAGTTACATCAATTCCCAAGGCTTTAATGGTCTGTTCGTCTCCTTCGCTGAGAATGGCGGTACAATGGGCCTGGCATCCCCGGAGCCGCGGCAGTTTGCTGAGGGCCACTTCAGCAGACGGATTGGTGGCCGTAGAAATCGTCAGAGCGCTGAGTACCTCTTCACAGTGCAGGCTTGTCTTCTCATGCCGCAGAATATCCGTCTTCATATCTTGTATACCCTTTAACACGTTGGGAGAAATGAGGTGAATCTCATCCGCCATACCGCACAGTACCTTGATGGCATTGAGGATTACCGCTGCGGAAGCTACCATCCTGCGTGAGCTGCGGCCAGTGACAATGGTTCCATCAGGCAGTTCCAGTGACATTACCACTACATTTTCATATCGCTTATCACAATTTCTCTTGTATTCCGCGTACTCCCTGGCCGGCATTACAACAGCCCTGTCCTCTATTTTTAATTCCAGCTCGTCCATCAGCAATTTAGAGCGTTCCAGGGCCGCATCATCAATTTTTCCTTTTTTATAATCGCACTGAGCAGTTAAATATCTGCGGATAATCTCTTGACAGGCCGCTTCCTTTACAGCTTCATCATCAACAATGCTAAATCCCGCCCGGTTAACCCCCATGTCCGTAGGGCTTTTATATTCGGATTCTTCCCCTGTAATTTTTTCAATAATTCGCTTTACTACAGGAAATACTTCCAGGTCCCGGTTATAGTTGACCGCCAATTCTCCATAGGCTTCCAGATGAAAGGAGTCGATCATATTCACATCTCTCAAATCTGCTGTAGCCGCCTCATAAGCGATATTAACAGGATGCTTTAATGGTATGCTCCAGATGGGGAAGGTTTCAAATTTGGCATACCGCACCTTGGTTCCCCGCTTGTAGTCGTGATACAGTTGGCAAAGGCAGGTGGCCAGTTTGCCGCTGCCGCCTCCCGGGCCTGTAACTACGACTAAAGGTTTTGTCACTTCAATATAGGGATTGGCGCCATACCCTTCATCGCTTACAATGGTCTCCACATCTGTTGGATATCCCTTTGTGACACGGTGCTTGTACGTTCTGATTCCCCTTCGCTGTAATTTATTGATAAACATGTCAACAGCAGGAGCATTTTCTTCATATCTAGTCACTACCACGCTGTTGATTTGCAGGTCGTATTTGCGGAACATATCAATCAGTCTCAAGACTTCCAGGTCATAAGTAATGCCAAAGTCGGCTCTGGTCTTACTGGTTGTAATGTCTCCTGAGTAAATGCAGATAATAATTTCAGCCTGGTCTTTCATTCTATGTAAAAGCTTGATCTTGGCATTTTCATCAAACCCGGGAAGTACGCGCATGGCATGTTTGTCATGGACCAATTTTCCGCCAAACTCCAGGTACAGCCGCTCACTGTCACCGGCATTGATCCGCTGTAAAATGTATTTGGATTGTTCTTCAATATATTTTTCTGCATCAAACCCTAGCTTTGCCATTTCGTTCTTCTCCTTTTATAAATAAAACACTGCGCCAACGATACTGGTAATCACCATTGCGGCAATAATGGCGCCTGCAATAATCCTGATTGTTTTCTGACTCATCATTCTTTTTCCTACCTCCTTACATTAACTGTATATTCAATTTGTTGCGGGCCTCTGTCAGGCCTTTCAGGCTAATATGATAATCAATATTCAGGGTACCTGTTCCGTCAGACAGCAAGTTGTTTTCAATATGGTTTGTCAGGACCTCCATTTTAATGGCTCCATAAGGAGTGCCGTAATAGCCGGTATAGCGCTTTCCCTTTTCAAACTCGATTTCCGTGTCAATTCCTACGTTTTCTCCAACCCGCTTCATCTTGATGCTTCCATCTTTCAGCTTTAATCTGGTGCGGCAGCCCGGCAGCCCGGATATCTCCGTTTCATCATAAACCAAATAGATCGCCTCCCCTTTTTCATAAAGCTTTCCCTCTGTAACAAATTCCATCTGATCTTCTTCCAGATCATCCGTTACTTGTGTGCCGATAATTTTCATCATAATCTCTTTCATTTCCTTATTTCCTCCAACATTTTGTTCAGATCGTTCTTGTCAAAATGATATTTTTTAAGGCAAAACTGACATTGAAGTTCAGCTTGGCCATCTTCCTCTTCCATTTCTCTTAATTCCTTTTCCCCAATAGACATCAACGCTCTTTCGATCCGCTGCCGGCTGCAGTCGCATCGCCAATTGACCTCTCTTCCGCTGAGTTTTTCCGGCTTGTATTCCGGCTGTATGTCCTTAAAGATTTCTTCAAATAGTCCGTCCAGAATTCCCTGCCTGCTCTTTGTGGCGCAACGCTGTTGCAGCTGATGAATCAACGTAGTCAGAGGCGGCATCTTACTGATAATTTGTTCCAGGGCCTCTGCTGCGCCCTCTTGTGCACCGGGAAGCATCTGAATAATCATTCCGCCGGCTGCGCCCACTGTGCAGTCACGTTCTATCCTTACTCCCAAAGCTACAGATGTATTCTGCTGTTCGGAAATAAAAAAATAAGCAGTCAAATCCTCGGCGATTTCTCCGTTTACCAGATCAATGGTCCCCATATAAGGGTCCTTTAATCCCAAATCTTTTATTACATTAAGCTTGCCGATTCCTAAGGAGCCGCCCACATCCAGCTTTCCTTCCTTTGTCAAAGGCAAATCTACATCCGGATTTGAAATGTATCCTTTTACGAAACCGTTCCCATCTGCGGTAGCCAATATTTGCCTGGCAGGACCGTCTCCTTTAAATTGCAAAGTCAGTTTGTCCTGGGGATTTTTCAGCATAATTCCCATAAGCCCAGCAGCTGTCAAAACCCGCCCCAGTCCTGCTGTAGCCAGGGGCGTTGTCCGGTGTATCACCTGCGCCTGACGCACCATATCTGTTGTAATGGTAAGATATACCCGGTAAGATTTGCTTTTGTCCATTGCCACAATTACGTTGCTCATATTCTTCATACCCCTTTATTAAATCATTACTTTTCATTCTATCATAGTTGTAAGAAATTATTAATAACTTTATTTTAGATTTACACTCTTTCAACACAAAAAAATCATATACAATGTGTATATTAGCCTTATTCAAAAGATAATAAAGATAAAGGGAGGAGATTAAAATGGATAATAACTTTAATAACAACGATTATAGATATACCAGCGGGCCCAATCCGGGCCAATTTCAAACAGATCTAAGCAATTCCATATTGCCTGCCGGAGATCCGGGCAAAGGCAATCGGTCCAACAGGAAGAAAAAGAAAAATAAACCAGTGCACCTGACCAGAACCGGTTTGACTGCTGTTATTCTTGTCTGTGTCCTGCTCTCCAGCGCCTTTGGATTCGGCGGCGCCATGCTGGCGGGAAATTATATTTCACCGTCAGGTACTGCAGGCAAAGAAAATACCACCAATGCCAATACAACCGGATTTAATCTGGAGGATGCCACAGGAAGTTCTATGACTGTACAGGAAATTACTGCAAAAGCCCAGGATTCCGTGGTGGAAATAAAAACAGAATCCGTCCAGGCTGACAGCTGGATGCAGCAATATGTTACAGAGGGCGCCGGAAGCGGCGTTATTATAAAAAGCAACGGTTACATCATTACCAACAACCATGTCATTGAAGGGGCCAGCAAAATCATGGTAACGACCAGTGATAATAAGGAATATGAGGCCAAAGTCGTTGGAAGTGATTCTGATACAGATGTAGCTGTTTTAAAAATTAATGCAAAGAACTTGTCTGCCGCTACTATGGGCAACAGCGATCAGCTCAATGTAGGCGATATGGCAGTGGCAATAGGAAATCCTCTTGGCGAACTGGGCGGAACTGTAACCGCCGGCATCATCAGCGCGCTGGACCGCTCTATCAGCATTGACGGAAAAACCATGTCTCTGCTGCAGACAGACAGCTCCATTAACCCAGGGAATTCCGGCGGCGGACTGTTTAACCAGTATGGCCAGCTTGTAGGCATTGTTGTTGCCAAGTCTTCCGGCTCTGACGTGGAAGGCCTAGGGTTTGCAATTCCTATCAATACAGCATCCAGCGTGGCTTCTCAGCTGATGGATGGCGGTTATGTAAAGGGAAAACCATCTACCGGTATGTCTTATGTGGATATGTCGGCTCAGCAGGAAAGCAGTATCTTTGGCGGCAGTCTGGGCGGCAGCGGATATCAGACTCCCGGCAGTGTCTATATTCAGGAAGTAACCGGAAGCAATGCCAAGAAAGCAGGCTTTAAAGCCGGAGATCTGGTTTACTCCGTAGATGGAGAAGAGATTGACAGTATTGAAACCCTTTCCTCCATCGTTACGTCCCACAAGGTAGGAGATAAAATAACCTTTGTCATTCTCCGTGATG
>CAUEYG010000065.1 GCA_959021945.1 uncultured Eubacteriales bacterium
GCAAATAAATTGTTTTTTTTTCAATGAAAGGGTGATATAATATTAGGTTGAAAAAGTGGGGCTGTAAAAGCCTAAAAATACAGAAAAACAGGAGTTAAGTAATGTGTGATAATTTAGACTTCCTTTCCGAGAAGTATGAAGAGCTTTCACAAAAGGTTTCTGACCCGGAGATTATTAACAACCAGCCGGTGTGGCAGAAATATGTGAAAGAGATGGGGGAAATGGAACCTATCGTAAAGAAATATAAAGAATATAAAAAAGCAAAGACAGAAATGGCCGATGCCAAAGAAATGCTGGAAGAAGGCGATGAAGAAATGCGAGAGCTGGCAAAGATGGAGATCAGCGAATTAGAAGGAACCATCGCCCAGCAAGAGGAGGACCTAAAAGTACTGCTGCTGCCAAAGGACCCTAATGATGACAAAAATGTTATTTTAGAAGTCCGGGCAGGAACCGGCGGTGATGAGGCAGCTCTTTTTGGCAGCGATCTGCTGAGGATGTATAGCAGGTATGCAGAGCGAAAGGGATGGAAGACCGAGCTGATGGAAGTCAACGATACTGGCCTTGGCGGCATTAAAGAGGCTGTCATGCTGATCAAAGGAAAAGGCGCTTATTCCAGATTAAAATATGAGAGCGGCGCCCACAGAGTGCAGCGTGTGCCGGAGACCGAATCCAGCGGCAGAGTGCACACATCGGCTGCCACAGTAGCGGTGCTCCCGGAAGTAGATGATGTGGAAATTGATCTGAACCCAAATGATGTGCGGGTAGATGTTTACCGGGCATCTGGAAATGGTGGCCAGTGCGTAAATACAACGGACTCTGCCGTAAGACTTACCCATGAGCCTACAGGACTAGTTGTAACCTGCCAGGACGAAAAATCTCAGATTAAAAATAAAGACAAAGCCTTTAAAGTACTGAAAGCAAGGCTGTACGACCTGAAGATGCAGGAGCAGAACGATGAAATTTCCGCTCAGAGAAAAAGTCAGGTGGGAACAGGAGACAGGAGCGAACGAATCAGAACGTACAACTTCCCTCAGGGACGTGTTTCGGAGCACCGTACCGGTGTAACCCTGTATAAGTTGGACTACATCCTGGATGGAGATCTGGATGAAATTATTGATGGCCTGATTACAAGCGATCAGGCGGAAAAGATGAAGAACTTCTAATGGATACAAAATTATTAACAGAAAAACAAATAGAGGAAGCAGCCGCTATCATTAAACAAGGCGGCCTGGTAGCCTTCCCTACAGAGACTGTATACGGCCTTGGGGCGGATGCTCTTAATGCAGAGGCAGTGGCAAAAGTATATGAAGCCAAAGGGCGTCCCAGTGATAACCCGATGATCGTTCATATTGGAAGGGCCAGCGACATTGGACAGCTTACGCCCAGACTCAGCCCGGACATTGTGACCCTGATTGAAAACTTTTGGCCCGGTCCCCTGACTTTGGTAGTAAAAAGAAAGCCAGGCGTTCCGGACCGTACTACCGGAGGCTTGGACACTGTAGGCGTTCGCATGCCGGACAGCAAAATCGCATTGGATTTGATCAGCCAGTCCGATTGTCCTATTGCTGCGCCTAGCGCTAATATTTCCGGGAGGCCCAGTCCTACAAGAGCGTCAGATGTAATTGAAGATTTAAAGGGCAAGGTGGATGCTATTATCCAGGGCCCTGACTGCCGGGTAGGCATCGAATCTACAGTGCTGGATGTGAGCGGACCGACTCCTACCATTTTGAGGCCGGGCGTCATTACTGCGGACAATATTGAAGCAGCTATCGGCAAAAAAGTAGCCGTTGATCCGGCCCTGTATGTAAATCGGCCCCGGGATGTAAGCGACAATGAGTTTCAGCCTAAATCACCGGGAATGAAGTACAAGCACTATGCGCCGAAGGCAGACATGATGGTGATCGAAGGCAATAGAGAAAAAGTAAAGCAGGAGATTGAGCGCCTGCGGTTCTTAAATGAAAAGGTGGGCAATAAAGTAGGAGTTATCCTCTTTGAGGAAAAAGCGTTTATTGAGGCTGCCCATAATTTTTTCGCTAACCTGAGGGACTTGGACCGGCAAGGCGTTGATTTAATCCTTGCGGGAGCCCTCAGCGATACAGATGGAGTGGGGTTTGCAGTTATGAACAGAATGTTGAAGTCAGCAGGATATCATATCGTAAGAGTATAAAAGGAGATAAGCCATGAAGATAGCCATTGCCAGCGACCACGGCGGTTATAAGCTGAAAGAAGAAATAAAAAAGTATTTAGCAGACAGAGATCTTGAAATCCTGGATTTAGGGACGAATTCAGAGGAATCCGTAGACTATCCTCAGTTTGGACATGCTTGCGGTGAAGCAGTTGCCGGCGGTCAGGCTGACAGAGGAATCGTATGTTGCGGCACAGGCATTGGCATTTCCATTGCAGCCAATAAAGTAAAAGGCATCCGCTGCTCGCTCTGTACAGATGCGAATATGGCGAAGCTGACAAGACAGCATAATGATTCTAATATTTTGGCTCTGGGCGGCAGAATTACAGATGTAAAGACCGCCTTGGAGATTACAAAGGTCTGGTTGGATACAGAGTTTGAAGGCGGCCGCCACCAGCGCCGTGTGGATATGCTCAACTGTTATTAATGCGAAGCGTATTAAAATAAATTGTTAAAGCCAAAGATGACAGCAGTCTGTAAGGGAGGTTGCAAAATGGGAAATGTATATGTATTCGATCATCCGTTAATTCAGCACAAAACCGCTATGATCCGAAAGACGGAAACCAGTGTAAAAGATTTTCGTGAACTAGTTAAAGAAATCGCTATGTTGATGGGCTATGAAGCTACCAGAAAACTTCCCCTGGAGGAAGTGAAGATTACAACGCCAATGTGTGATACAACCGTCAACATGTTAAAAGGAGAAGACATTGCCATTGTCCCTATATTGAGAGCAGGTCTGGGAATGGTAGACGGAATGCTGGCCTTAGTTCCTAACGCTAAAGTAGGACATGTAGGCCTTTACAGAGACCCAAAAACCCATGAGCCTGTTGAATACTATTGCAAACTTCCTAATGACATTGATAAGCGGGAGATCTTTGTGGTGGACCCAATGCTGGCTACAGGCGGAAGTGCTGCCGCTGCCATTGATTTTATAAAAGCCAGGGGCGGGAAAAAAATTATCTTTATGTGCTTGATTGCTGCTCCCGAAGGAATCGAAGTGCTGCAAAATGCCCATCCTGATGTGGATATTTTTATTGCAGCCAAGGATGAAAAATTAAATGAAAATGCTTATATTGTTCCCGGCCTGGGCGATGCAGGCGACAGGCTGTATGGAACAAAGTAAACAATTTGGAGGAACTTTATGAATTTTATACCTGACAGTGTCAGTGAACATACCAATGTATATGATGTATTAAAAGAGCGGGGGTTTATTGAACAGACCACCGATGACGAGGCCATCAGAGAACTGCTGGGAAAAGAAAAAATTCGTTTTTATATTGGATTTGACCCTACGGCGGACTGCCTTCATGTAGGCCATTTTATGCAGGTCATTATCATGATGTATATGCAGAAATACGGGCACACTCCTGTTGTTCTCATTGGCGGCGGAACCGGCATGGTAGGCGACCCGTCGGGACGGACAGATATGCGTCAGATGATGACGATGGAAACCATTCAGCACAACTGTGACCAGTTCAAAAAACTGTTTGACCAATTTATTGCCTTTGATGATGAGTGGAACTATGCGGGCAACGAAGGGGTTTATCAGCCGGGCAGGGAGAACAAGACCCCGGAACCGGGAAAAGCTGTTGCTGTAAACAATGCCCAGTGGCTCAGGCCTCTCAACTATGTGGAATTTATCAGAGAGATCGGAAGACATTTTAGCGTCAATAATATGCTGAGGGCAGAATGCTTTAAGCAGAGAATGGAAAAGGGCCTTTCCTTCCTAGAATTCAATTATATGCTGATGCAGAGCTATGACTTTATGGTTATGGCAAGGGATATTGACTGCAAAATGCAGTTTGGCGGAAATGACCAATGGAGTAATATTCTGGGTGGAATTGAACTGACCAGAAAGGCTTGCGACAAACAGGTCTACGGGATGACCTTTTCTCTGCTCACCACAAGCGAGGGGCAGAAGATGGGGAAAACTCAGAAGGGAGCTCTGTGGCTGGATGCCGGGAAAACATCGCCTTATGAGTTTTACCAGTACTGGAGAAATGTAGCGGATGCGGATGTAGAAAAATGTCTGAGAATGCTTACTTTCCTGCCAATGGAAGAGGTGCGCCGGCTGGCATCATTGAAGGACCAGGAGATCAACAAGGCTAAGGAAGTTCTGGCATATGAAGTAACAAAGCTAGTTCATGGCGAGACTGAAGCGAAAAAAGCTCAGGATGGCGCGCGGGCAGCCTTTGGCGGAGGCGGCTCTATGGACAGCATCCCAAAGGTGCAAAAGGAGCGAAAGGACTTTGAAGGAGAAGGCGTCGGCGTGGTGACTTTTATTAAGGAGCTGGGCCTTGTCCCTAGTAACCGGGAAGGCTTTATGACCATTGAACAGGGAGGCCTAAAGCTGGACGGCGAGAAAGTTACGGATAAAAAAATGATGGTGACTGCTGAGCTCTTTAAGGACGGAAAGATGCTGGTAGAAAAAGGAAAGAAGAAAAAACTAGTGGTGGAGCTAGTATAGCTAGTAAAAAACAGAATTACACTATTGCATTGGAACAAAGAATTTAGTAAACTGAATCAGGCTGATAGAGGTGCGAAAGACAAGAAGAATCAGATGAGCCGGCGGGCATATAGCTGATTTGGAGGGGATTTCGCCGAACTAGGGTTTTGGGCGCAGAATCCTGGTGGACATATGGTCAATAGCCATATGGCTGTCTGCAGATTGTATCTGCAGTTGAGCTATCCCTTAAAAGATTTTGTTTCACGTCTGCACAACTGTGGATTGATAAAAAATCGGTGGGGGATACTCACCGATTTTTTTATGGGGAAATATTAGTGAAAGGTTTACAGCAGAAAAGGAGTGAATTATGACAGAAAATAAAGGAGAGTTAAAGCGAGTCCTAAAATTAAAGGACCTGGCTATTTATGGAATTGCTTTTATGACGCCTATTGCGCCGGCGTACATTTACGGAAGCGCATCAGAGGTGACAGGAGGCACGCTGGCAATGGCGTATGTGGTGGCTATGGTAGCCATGCTGTTTACAGCAACCAGCTACGGCCGTATGGCGGGGGCCTTTCCTGTAGCAGGCTCCACCTATTCTTATACCCAGAGGGGAATCAGCCATCACCTGGGCTTTTTTGCAGGGTGGGCCATTTATTTGGATTATGTGCTGGTGCCGCTGATCGTATTTATTACAGGGGCTTCCTACGCTAACGCAGCAGTGCCTCAGATCCCATTTTTTGTATGGGTGTTGATTATTGCCGGTGTTGTTACGGTTGTAAACTGCGTAGGGGTTCAGATGGCGGCAAAGACAAATTTGATTCTCGTAGCAGTTATGGGCGCTATTGTTGTAATGTTTATTATTGTATGCGCCAAAGCAGTGCTGGGCGGAGCAGGCGAAGGACAATTGTTTTCTTCCAGACCTTTTTACAATCCTGGTGTGACAAATATGAATGTATTAGTAGCAGGAGGCGCTCTGGCCTGCTTTTCCTTCCTGGGATTTGACTCCATTACCACTATGGCGGAGGAAGCCCTGCGTCCGAAAAAGGACATTGGCCGTGCTGCAGTAATTGCCTGCATTGCAGGGGGTGTAATCTTTATTGTACAAGCTTATGTGGCGCAGCTGGCCTGGCCTGATTACAGCAGCTTTGAAACTGCTGATACCGCTTTGTTTGAAGTAGCGCAGATGGCCGGGGGAACGCTCATGTCCGGGCTTTACACCTTTGCTGTCATTTTGTCTACCTTTACAGCAGGGATTGCCGGACAGTCCAGTGCCGCCAGACTTATGTACGGGATGGGAAGAGATGAAGTGCTCCCTAAAAAGTTCTTTACCTACCTGCATCCCAAATTCAAAACGCCGATCCTCAATATTATGATCATGTGCTTTATTGGGGTGTTCGGCTCCATAACACTGGATCTGACTTTGGTGGCAGAGCTTATGAACTTTGGCGGACTCTTTGGGTTTATGTGTGTAAACCTATCTGTAATCGTTTACTTTTTCTTTCGGAAAAAAGAACGGAATGTATTCAAATATCTCATACTGCCTGGGCTGGGATTTCTCATCTGCGGCTACTTGTGGGTGAGCCTTTCCCGCTTGTCCTTTATCGTAGGATTTTCCTGGCTGCTGGTTGGACTGATTGTAATGGCTATTACTACAAAGGGCTTTAAAGTAAAGCCTAAAATTTATGAAGGATAAAGGGAGGAGAGAAAGAATGAAACCAAATCCAAAGTATATCTCATATTACTATGAAACTATGACTGATTGGCCTGACCTGGAAGTGGACCCGAAGAAGACGGCCCTCTTGATTGTGGACATGCAGAAAGAATTTATTTCCAGGGAAATTGGAGAGTCCATTGTCTTTAAAGAAATGGGCGAGTGGGAAAGATGGCTGCCTTTTCACGACCGGCTGGATGATATTGTCATCCCCAACAATGTGAAGCTGCTGAATTATTTCAGAGACAAGGGGCTCCTTGTTACCTTTGGGCGTATTGCTTGTCTGCGTCCTGATGGAGAAGACCGGGAACCAGTGCAGAAAACAGAAGGCTGGAACGGAATTTTCCTCTATGTAAACACAGAAGAGGCGGAAATGATTGACGAGTTAAAGCCTCGTCCCGAAGAAATTGTGGTAAACAAGACAACAGACAGTGTGGTTGCAGGTACAAACTATACAAGGTTGATTCGCAACTTGGGCGTGGAGACTGTAGTGGTTACGGGCATTGTAACTGATCAGTGTGTGGCAGGTACTGTACGGGGTCTGGCTGACGAAGGATTTAAGGTCATCTGTGTAGAAGACGGGTGTGCTGCAGCCAGCATGGAGCATCACGATGCAGAACTGAAAATTATGAATAAGCTGTACTGTGAGGTACTCAGCGCAGACCAGACCATTGATGTATTGGAAGGAAAATTAAAATGATTTTTTTAAGAGCCGGGTAGGCGTATGATATGCCCGGCTCTTGTCATCATCATATCCTGGGATCAAGGAAAATTTGTTTGTAAAAGGGGACAATTTATTATAAAATATGTTAATATAGTTTTAAATAAGATAAAGGGGAATGGAATGGCTAAAAACATGAAAAAGCCCACACCCAAAGTTCTTGTCGCTATATTAATGCTGCTGGTATTTTCAGGGTTTTATTTTTTATTAGCGCCTTATATTAATGAAGGCGTGGGAGAGGATTATACAGAGGTTAGAAATACTGCAGATGCTGCAGCAAAAGTTGAGACGGAGACTGCAAAAC
>CAUEYG010000066.1 GCA_959021945.1 uncultured Eubacteriales bacterium
GGGAGCTGCTTCATCCAGATCCTCCTTTGTAGGAAGTACAGGAGGATGGAATTTTTCATGATCAAAACCTGCTCCCTGAATCCATTCTCCCGGGTTTGCATCCTGAGCCTTTTCTTTAATCATAGCCTTTAATTCTTCCAGGGAAGTAGCCCCTTCCAGCTTTAGCTTTGTCAATTCCGCCCCATAAGCCAGAAGATGCTGGTGCGTATCTGTAAAGCCGGGGAGAACAGTCTGCCCCTTTAGGTCTTCTGTCCGGCCCTGGGCCAGAGCGGCAGCCTCCTCATCATTTCCACAGTAAATAAATTTCCCATCCTCAATGACAAAGGCGCTGCAAGTATCATGCTCCTCTTTCATCGTATAAATTGTGCCGTTAATGTACGCTTTTTTCATAAGTTTTTACCTCCAAATGAAATACATGGAACCGTTTTTCTGCATTTCATTTAATGACATACTATTCTGAAAGTAAACAACCAATTCCTACGATGCTTCCCAACCATAAAAGGTCAGCAAGAGTGTTCAATGTGTGAAGAGATCATTTTTGCCAATTTGGAGATGCCTTCTTCCATTTCTGAAAAAGAAGCAGCTGCATAGGAAAGACGAATGCTGGGAGTCTCATGAAAACCGTACATGCTGCCGGGAGAAATGAGAAGGTTTTCCTCTAACGCCTGATTAAAAAGTTTATCCATTTGAATTTTGTGCTTTAACTTTAGATAGATAAAAAAACTACCTTGTGGTTTATTCCAAGTCGCAATATTCTGAAAATATTGATTCAAAAGAGACAGCATATAATCCCTCCTGACAATCAGCCGGCTTCTCAGCTCTGTCAAATAGAGATAATAAGCCTCGCTGCTAATTGATTCAGCCAGCACCATTTGAGAAATCGTAGAAGTTCCGTAATCGTGCTGCATTTTTATATCAGCCAAACGGTCGATGACAGATTCCGGGCCTACCAGCCAGCCTACCCGCAGCCCTGGAACAAAGGTTTTTGAGCAGCTCCCCACATAGAGTACAATGCCGCTGTTGTCCTTTGCTTTGATCGGTTTTGGCGGGGGACAATCAAGCCACAGATCGGAAAAAACATCGTCCTCTACAATAGGCAGTCTGTAAGTTTGGCAAAACTTCAAGAGCTCTTCCCTGCGACTTTCGGACATGACATTCCCTGTGGGATTTTGAAAGGACGGTATAGAATAGAGAATGGATGAATTGGTTTTGTTGGTTTTCGTGTTAATGAGCCAGGGCATGATTCCGTCCTGGTCCATGGGCACTCCTTCCAGCATAGCGCCTGCGGACTGAAAAATTCGAAGAGATTTCAAATAAGAGGGCTCTTCCACGTAAATGGTAGAACGGGGCGGCACAATGCACACAGAAATCAGCTGCAGCGCTTGGAGCGCTCCTGACGTAATAAGGATTTGGTTCGGAGAAACATAGATCCCTTTTCCCTGCAAATATTGACACAGCGCTTCTCGAAGGCATAAGAGCCCCCGGGGGTCAGGGTAATTGAGAGGAACTTGCCGTCTTGACAATTTTTCAAACACATTCCTAATCATAGTATTAGGCAGCAAATCCGGTGACATTTCCCCTGCATTCAGTCTCAGCACCGGCGATTCATATTCCTTCTGATTGATGCACTGCACAGTGGAAATGTTGGATTTAAAGAGCCCACCGTTAATATAAGTCTCCCAGTTAGGCGTGGAAAAAGGCATCAGTGATGACCAGATATCATATGTGATCTTTGTCCCGCTGCCTGAATGCCCTTCTAAAAGCCCCATGGCGTACAGCTCCTCCATGGCTTCTACAACAGTGCTCCGGTTAACTTCAAACCGCTTTGACATCTCACGCTGGGGGGGAATCTTTTGCCCCGCCACCCAATCTCCCTGTAAAATTTTACTGCTGAAATAACTGACGATCTGATTGTAGAGCGGAATCTCGCTGTTTTTGTCAGGCTTCCAGCTAATGTTAATTGTTTCCTGATTCTGCTTAGCCATCATTTTTTCTCCCTATTTTAACCCTGCATAATAATAAAAACTACATCTAATAGTACCTGATTATTATTATAAGCCCTGTTAAAAAAACAACACACAACCAATTTTAGGTAACATACCCATCCAATGTTCATAAGACTGCCAAAATTAACAAAATAATCTGAATTGGTTGGTAAAAAAGTGTGCAAACGGATGGTTACAATAAAATTCGGATTCGCTAGAATGTGACAAACAGTATAGCAAGTGCTTTGCTAAATTTACAGGAAGTGTAAGGAGGAAATTGGTACATGGTAAACAGAGAAAAATTAAAACAGGCGTATGAAAAAGAGTTGGAGATGTTTAAAGAACTCCATCCTACATCCATTAAGCGGTTTGAAGCTGCCCAGGACAGCATGCTGCTTGGAGTACCGCTCAATTGGATGGTGCGCTATGCAGGAAAGGTTCCTATTTCAGTTGACGATTCTCATGGCACCCACTTGGTCGATGCAGATGGCATTGATTATATTGACTTTTGCCTGGGAGATACTGGCTCTATGACTGGACACGGCCCCAAGGCTGCCGCTGATGTAATTGCAGCACAAGCTCATAAAGGAACCAGCTTTATGCTGCCTACAGAAGACGCTACCTGGAATTCCAGGGAACTGCAGAGACGGTTTGGATTAAAATACTGGCAGTTTTCAACCAGTGCTACGGATGCTAACCGATTTGCCCTGAGAATGGCCCGCCAAATCACAAAGAGGCCAAAGGTTGTAGTATTCAATTGGTGCTATCACGGAACCGTAGATGAAGTGTTCGCCACATTGACCGAAGACGGCAAGACCATTAACCGGGTTGGAAACATAGGACCGCAGATTGACCCTAGCGTTACGACGAAAGTTGTGGAATGGAATGATGCAGATGCGCTGGAAGAGGCTTTAAAGGACAGAGACGTAGCGGTTGTTTTGGCAGAGCCGGTTATGACCAATATTGGGATTGTTCATCCGCAGCCGGGCTTTCATAAGACCATGCGGGAATTGACAAGAAAATATGGCACATATTTGTTGATTGATGAGACCCATACAATTTGTACCGGAATCGGGGGATATACGAGAGAATACAATTTGGAGCCGGATATTATAACATGCGGAAAGACATTGGCATCCGGAATTCCTGTAGGCGCTTACGGTTTTACAGAGGAGTTCGGCAATAAGGTGGCAAAGGAATTGGATGCGCTCTACGGCCTGGTAAAAGGAATTGGTGGTACATTAGCAGCCAATGCCATTACAATGGCAGCTATGAAAGCTATTTTAAAAGATGTGCTGACAGAAGATTTTTATAAGAGAAATATCCCTAAGGCAGCTAGATTTAACGAAGGCGTACAGGCTGCCATCAAGGAGTTTGATCTGCCATGGAGCACAACCCAGCTGGGTACAAGAACTGAATACTGGTTCTGTCCGGAAGTGGCAAAAAACGGAACAGAGGCAGTAAGTTTCCGAGATTTTGAACTTGACTGGTACGCACATCTCTACTGTCTGAACAGAGGCATTTTAATGACGCCATTTCACAATATGGCTATCATGACAGATGCTCACACTGATGCGGATATTGACCGGCACACTGCTGTCTTTAGAGAAGCCGTATCCAAGATCGTAGATTAATACCAGCGCAGCGGCGCAACTGAGAGAAGGACAGGTAACTTTTTTGATAAAGGGGATTGGGATTAGGGAATAGCCAATGTTTACTCTATAAAAGATGAGAAAGGAGACTGTACGAATGGCTATTAATTTTTTGGATATTGCAATTATTGTGATCTACTTTTTTGGCCTGATTGCCATTGGAGTCGTTGTTTCACGCCGGATCAAGACCCATGAGGATTCTATGGTAGCAGGCCGGTCCTTTGGTTCGTTTCTTGCCGGCGTGGGAAAAGCTGCAAACCTGGCCGGAGGCTCCACCTCTGTAGGAGGCACAGGATACGGTTACACATATGGCGTTGCCGGTTCCTGGTTTGGAATTGCTAACATTATTTTAGGACTGGTGCTGGCACCAATTGCTCCCAGGATTTGGAGAGCCATGACAAGAGGAGGCTTTACAAGTGTAGGTGAGTACTTGGGATACCGATTCGGAAAATTCGCCCAGGTTTTTGCCGGATTTCTCAATACCTGTGCTTTTATCGGATTTGTATCAGCGCAAATTGTAGCTACCGCTACAATCATGACCATCCTGTTTGGATGGAACTATACCTTCAGCGCAGTCATTTCAACGTTTATCGTAATCATTTATACGATTTTAGGAGGGTTGAAGGCTGTAGTTTACACAGACTGTATGCAAATGGCCATTATCTATCTGGGTATTGTTATCATACTTCCTATTATGGCAGTACATGCTGTAGGCGGCGTAGATACGATCTGGTCCAATATTCCGTCTGCTTTTAAGGACATGAGCTCTATGGGCTGGTTTCAGATTATTGGAGTTATCTTGATACCAACCATAACGGCCCCTTTCACCATTCAGTCTACCTATACATATACCGCGGCCTGCAAAACAGCTAAAACTGCCAGAAACGCCAACCTTTGGGGCAGCCTTATGTATGCGTTTCCCGCCTTTGCTGTAATTCTCATTGGACTGTGCTGTTATGTTATGTACCCGGATCTGGCTTCAGACCAGGATGCGCTACCTACTATTATTACCGAACTTTTGCCAAACGGTCTGATCGGGCTCCTGCTGGCCGCAGTATTATCAGCAACAATGAGTACATCCTCTACAGGACTGCTGTGCGCGGTAAACTGTTTTACATCTGATGTGGTATTTGTAATTCGCGACAGCATAAAGAAAAAAGAAACTACAGGAAAAAATCAAGAAAAGAAAGAAGTCCTCACTCTTTCCGCTACAAGGATGATTATTGCGGTTGCCGGAGTCTTTACTCTGCTGGGTTCCCTGTATTTTCCTAAAATCATCGAGCTGATTCTTATGGGATATTCCTTGATCTGCGGAGGCCTGTTGGTTCCGGCTGTAGCCACTATGTTTTCCAAACGTGCTACAAAACCGGCAGCCATTGCATCAATGCTGACAGGAGGAGTTTCTTATCTGATTCTTTCTCTTACTGTTACATGGCCGGCCATTTTCCTGGCAGTGCCGATCAGTGCAATCGTTATGGTTGTTGTCAGTCTATGTACGAAAAAGCCAGACCCCCTCACCTATGATTTGTATTTTGAAGATGAATGGGAAAAATCTCCTAATAACCCAGAAAAAAAAGGCAGCAGACAGACTGCAGATGCATAATAACTTTGCTGGTCAAGGTTTCTTCAAAGGGGCCTTTGCATTTTGACAAAAGTTTGTTAGAATAAAGAAGAAAACAAACTTACTATGGAGGAAGACCCAACGGTTATGGAAAAGCGATTTCAGGAAATTTTACAATCCATAAAAAACCCTCATGAACTGAGGCTCAATAATATGCTGGACCCTTATTTCCTCGGAGGAGATGAGGAAGAACAAATTTCAGATATTCTCTTTTGCACCCAGGAATGGGAGAGAAATCAGAGGAACGAAATACATGGAGGAGCTATCGCCGCCATGTTTGATACGGCAATGGGAGTGACTGCCGCGGCTTTTCAAGGGGCTGGAAGCGTTTCGACTGCTGACCTGCAGGTCAGCTTTATCCGCCCCTTTTTAAGCGGGGCCTTTATTTTCACCACTCAGATTACCAGCATGGGAAAAACATTGATCCGTGCTACCTGTGTGGCCAGAGAAAAGCAGAGCGGCAAAATCGTAGCCACTGCTTCCGGCACCTTTGTGCCGTTTAAAAAATAGACCCTGTTTGAGAGTACTGGGAATTGACAGAGCTTGCAATCGCTTCCCCGGACTTTCAAACAGAGATAAGACATAACAGAGGGGGTTCACAAATATGACAATCATTCTTATAGTAGTGATCACATTCTTTTGGATAGAATATTTCTTATTAAAAAATGGCCGAAAAACAAAAGTCGTACAACTTCGCACAAACGAACCATATGAATATCAAATTACGATTAAAACAAAGGAAAACAATATCCGGTTTACTTGTTATTCGAAAACCAGATATTCAGGTGTTTTACAGCTTTTAAAACGCTGTGATTGGATTCAACTGGATAAGAAGTGGTTTTCGTATCGAACAGAAACTGTCATCACACAAATTCCCAGAGCTGATGTAAAGGAAATTCTCATGGAAGGAAAACGGTTATTGAGGTGAAACAAGGAGAGAAAAACATGTACAAATACCGAATCAGTATCACCTTTTTAAATCCAAAAGAAACCTTGGATTACTACATTGCAGCAGAATCAGATCAGATTGCCAAAAAATATTTTCTTACCTTTATGATAGATACCATAAAAAAAGAGCAGTTGGTCTTTGACCAGATTTCTTTTAACGGACACGGTTTTGAGGTACTGGCAAACTATAAAGGAGACACCTATGTCCACGGATGTCTTTCCTGTTTGCCAAAGAAATACCCAAAGGTATCAAAGATGGAAGGCGTAAGAGGTTAAGTCTTATGGAAGACAAGCTCAGATCAGTGAGGTTTACCGGCAGGTAAGAAGGATTTTAGATGCAGAGGAACTATTGAAGGTTTATCCTAGGGATGGGGGAGAGCTTGTTCGAATTTCAAACAAAATAATTGAATTTTTACACTTGCTATCTGTATATATCAATTGTAAGATAAAGAGAGGAAATATTTCCTATTTTGATAGAAAAAAGACCTTTGAAAATGGAAGAAGAAACCAAAATGGAGGGTTTGTGGATGGCAAATGAGAATACACACAAAAAGAGAAGCATAAAGCTAGATATTATTGGTCTGCTAGCTTTGCTTGTTGCAGTAGGCGCTCTTTATCTTGAATATAAATATGATGAACCTATAGTCGATATACAAGATTCTTTCGTTAATATTGACTATTTGAAAAGTATGCGTGATGATCAGAATATCTACCCGATGTTTACAGATGAGATTCATTCTGAGAACGTATTTTATGGTAGTTGTGCTACACAGGTGCTGATATCCAATGAAAATGACGATGAAATACTGGTTAGTAAGTTGATGTTAGAAACAAAAGAGATAAAAGTTGATAAAACACCAAGACTTGTACTGGATCTTTATGGAACAAATAATGGTGGTGCTATGTTCTATATTTGGAATGAGGGTTGGGGAAATGCACATGATATCGTGATTTCTTTTGAAGGGAAAAATGCCGACCTAGATGCTTTTCTTCCACAAGAAAAGCAATCTATATCAATACCTTTAGTTCGACATGGTGGTAATGAAGAACTTCTTTTATGGAGGAAAGAAGATCTATTAAGTACAGCATATAATACAGGGTTACAAATCAGTGCAGTATGCAAAGATAGCACGGGAAAAGAGGTGGA
>CAUEYG010000067.1 GCA_959021945.1 uncultured Eubacteriales bacterium
CGAAAATATTTGCCGGATTTGTTATCAGGAACACATCTGGGAGCTTTCGGACTGACAGAGCCTAATGCAGGAACTGATGCAGCCATGCAGCAGACTACAGCAAAAGACATGGGCGACCACTGGCTGCTCAACGGAAGCAAAATCTTTATTTCCGGAGGCGGCATCGCTGATGTATATGTGGTTATGGCAATGACAGACAAAAGCAAAGGCAACAAAGGAATCAGCGCATTTATTGTAGAAAAAGGAATGCCCGGATTTTCCAGAGGAAAAAAAGAAAATAAAATGGGAATCCGAGGTTCTATTGCAGCAGAGCTGGTCTTTGAAGACTGTAAGGTCCCAAAAGAAAACCTGCTGGGCAGCCTTGGAAAAGGATTTAAAGTGGCAATGTCATCCCTTGATGTAGGAAGACTGGGAATCGCAGCTCAGGCCCTGGGATTGGCCCAAGGCGCCTTTGACGAAACCGTGGCATACATGAAACAAAGAAAACAGTTTGGCAGAAGCTTAGATCGCTTCCAGGCCCTGGCCTTTGAAATGGCTAATATGAAAACTCGCATTGACGGTTCCCGTTTCCTGCTGTACAACGCAGCAAACCGCAGAGACCGGGGACTGGCCAGTACTGTGGAAGCAGCCCAGGCAAAACTGTCCTGTTCAGAAACCGCTTCTTATGTGGTAGATAAAGCAGTACAATTCCATGGCGGGTACGGATACATAAAGGATTACGCTGTAGAACGGATGTATCGGGACCAGAAAATCACAGAAATTTATGAAGGTACATCAGAAGTAATGAAAATGGTTATTTCAGGAGACATCTTTAAATAAGGAGGAAAAACATAGATGAAAATTGCAGTATGTGTAAAACAAGTGCCGGATACCAATGAGATTCGAATTAATCCGGAAACCGGGACCCTGATCAGAGACGGAGTTCCCAGCATTTTAAATAACGATGACGCCAATGCCCTGGAGCAGGCGCTGCAGGTAAAAGACCAATTGCCGGATACACAGATTGTAGTAATTACCATGGGGCCGCCCCAGGCAAAAGAAATGCTGCAGGAATGTTTGGCCATGGGTGCAGATGATGCTGTTCTGTTGTCTGACAGAGCCTTGGGCGGATCAGACACCTGGGCTACCTCCAACGCTCTGGCAGCAGGCCTTCAAAAAGCCGGTCCCTTTGACTTGATCTTTGCAGGAAGGCAGGCCATAGATGGGGATACTGCTCAAGTTGGGCCGCAGATCGCCGAAAAACTGGGACTGCCCCAAGTAACCTATGTAAAAGAGTTCCACATGGAGCAAGGCGCTGTGACCGTCAAAAGGGCCCTGGAAGACGGATACGAATGCCTGAAAGTCAAGACCCCTTGCGTGTTGACCGCAATCAAAGAGCTGAATACACCAAGATATATGTCCATCCCGGGAATCCTAAAAGCAGGGAAAGCAGAAATCAAAGTGTGGAACGCCGAGGACATTGGCGTAGACAAAAGCATCGTAGGGCTGAAAGCTTCTCCTACCAACGTATTTCGTTCCTTTACCCCCAAACCAAAGGGAAAGGGCATTGCTGTACAAGGGGATACCCCAAAGGAACTGGCTCAGAACCTTTTAGATGATTTGAGAAAAAAGCACAGTATTTAGGAGGAATGAAACTATGACAAATTTTGCAGAGTACAAGGACGTATGGGTTTATACAGAACAGCGGCAGGGCAAGCTGATGAACGTGGCCCTGGAACTGTTGGGAGAAGGATACCGTCTTTCCCGGGAAATCAGTGATCAGACAAAAGTATGTGCCGTTTTAGTGGGCGAGAACACAGACCAACTGGCAGAGGAACTATACGCTTATGGAGCTGACACCGTTTATCAGATTGATGACCCCCTTTTAAAGCAGTACACAACAGATGGATATGCCAAAGTCCTGACAGATGCCATTGAAACATACAAACCGGAAATCGTCTTGTTTGGAGCCACTCATATTGGAAGAGACCTGGCTCCCAGAGTGGCAGCAAGGCTGAACACAGGGCTGACTGCAGACTGTACAAGACTGGATATTCACACAGGGCACTATATGGAATACCTGGAAACCTACACAACCGCCAGTCTGACAGGCCTTTCTGCAGATGATGGAAACAAAGGGCTCAAGCAAACAAGACCTGCTTTTGGCGGAAATCTGATGGCAACCATTGTAACACCTAATACAAGGCCCCAGATGGCTACAGTAAGGCCCGGTGTAATGGAAAAAAGAGAAAAGCAGACAGGCAAGAAAGGAGAGCTGATCAAGGTAAAACCAGAGCTTTCCCCAAATGATATTCAGGTGGAAGTGATGGAAGTCGTAAAAGAAGCAAAGGAACTGGTTTCCCTCACAGATGCCCAAATTATCTGCTCAGGAGGCAGAGGACTGGGAGATGCATCCGGGTTTGAACTGATTCAAGAATTTGCCAAAAAGGTAGGGGGAGTTGTAGGAGCATCCCGTGCAGCAGTAGATGCAGGATGGATTGACCAGAGCCACCAGGTAGGTCAGACAGGGACTACTGTAAAGCCAAGGATTTACTTTGCCTGTGGAATTTCAGGCGCAATCCAGCACCTGGCAGGCATGCAGACATCGGATCTTATCATTGCCATTAACAAAGACCCGGATGCACCAATGATGGGGATTGCCGACTACGCCCTGTGCGGGGATTTGAAAAAAATCATTCCAGAGATTATACAGCAGTGGGACTGCCAGTAAAGGAGCGGAAACAATGAATCGAGAAGTAGTGATAATAGATGGTGCGCGTACCCCCTTTGGCAGAATGGGAGGCGCTTTACGGCCCTACTTGCCAACAGAACTTGCAGCCATGACCATAAAAGGCCTTTGTGAGAAAACCGGCATCTTGGAAAAGGGCAAGGTAGACGCTGTCTTTGCCGGCAGTGCATCAGGAGACCTGAACTGCCACAACTTTGCCAGATACGCTGCTCTGCTGGCAGGGCTTCCTTATGAAACCTCAGCCACCTTCCTGGAAATGCAGTGTGGATCTTCCATTGCCTGCATCAACAATGCAGCGCTGCAGATCCAAGCAGGACTAATTGATACAGCTATTTGCGGCGGAGCAGAATCCCACAGCCAAACTTACTACAAATATTCCACAGCAGTAACGCCATATAAGGCAATCGCTCCGGCGGCAGCACCTCTCAAACTGGCGCCAATGGAAGAGGATGATCTCTCTATGATTGAAATTTCAGACCGTATGGCGAAAAAATGGGGTATTTCCAGGCAAGAATGCGATGAATTTGCCCTCAGATCCCAGACAAGAGCTGCACAGGCCATAGAAAAAGGATATTTCAAAGAGGAAATTCTTCCTGTCAGCGTTGAATATTCCAGAAAAGAGGGGCCTATTCTTGTAGATACAGACGAGCATCCAAGGAAGGGAACAACCATAGAAGGACTGGCAAAATTAAAGCCAGTCAATGAAGGCGGAGTCACAACAGCAGGAAACGCTTCAGGAAGAAATGACGGCGCTGCCTTTATCCTCATGATGAGCGCTGATAAAGCAAAGGCTCTGGGCTATAAGCCAGCGGCAAAATGGGTAACAGGAGCTGATATTGGCGTAGATCCCAAGCTAATGGGAATTGGCCCTGCCTACTCCAACCATCAATGCTTGAAAAGAGCAGGGCTAAAAATGACAGACATCGATATTTATGAATGCAACGAAGCCTTTGCGGCACAGAACTTAAGCGTAATCAGACAGATGGAAATCATGGAGGGAGAATCTATGAACATGGAAAACTGGAACCCTAATGGGGGAGCCATTGCCTTTGGCCATCCCAACGGTGCATCCGGTGCCAGAGTCTGCATTTTTACCATGAAAGAACTGGCCCGCAGAGGCGGAAAATATGGGTTGTTCTCATCCTGCTGCGGCGGCGGCCTTGGGGTGTCCACACTCATTGAGAATCTGGAGGTTTAAAAAATGATAAAAAAAGTAGGAGTTGTAGGAGCAGGAATGATGGGGGCGGAAATCGCCCTGTGCTTTGCCAGAGCAGGACTTCAAACCATATTAAGCGATACATCCCTGGAAATGGCTGAAAAGGGAAAAGAGAAACAAGAGGCTATTTTAGAAAAACGCATAAAAAAAGGCAAAATGGAAGAGCAGGAAAAAGAAAAAATTCTAAACAGAGTTGTGCCGGCAGGAGACCTGGCCTCTATGGCTGACTGCGATCTAGTCATAGAAGCAGTGCTGGAAAACCTGAAAATCAAGCAAGAAATTTTTGCAAGCCTGGATGAAATCTGTAAAGAAACTACGATTTTAGCCAGCAACACATCCAGTATTTCCATTACAAAACTGGCAGCTGCAGTTGGAGACCAAAGGAAAGAACGCTTTATTGGAATGCACTTTAACTCTCCGGCCAGCGTCATGAAATTGGTAGAAGTCATTCCAGCCCTTCTGACAAAGGAAGAAACAGCAGAGCTTGTGGTACAGGTTTTAACAGACATTGAAAAAGAGCCGGTCCGGGTAAAAGATGTAGTCGGTTTCGGACTGAACCGCCTGTTTCACTGCTTTTACCTGGAGGCCTGCCGCCTAGTGGAAGAAGGCGTCTGCACGCCGGAGGACGTAGATAAAATCTGCAAATATGGGTTGGGACACCCTATGGGAATCTGCGCCCTGCTGGACATTACCGGACATGATCTGAATCAGAGTGTAGACCAGATTTTGTTTGAAGCCTATGGAGACCGATTCCGCCCCAGCCCTGTAATCCAGAGAATGGTTGATTCAGGACGGCTGGGAAGAAAAACAGGAGCAGGTTTCTATGAATACAACAAAAAATAGGAGGCGCACATGGCACAAGTAACATTAACCAAAAAAGGACAAATCGGTATCTTGCGTATTGACAGACCCGAGGCCCTTAACGCCCTAAACAGAGAGCTTGTAGATCAGATGGATGAAAAAATAGAGCAAGTTATTCAAGATAAGGATATGCGGTGCTTAATCCTTCACAGCCATAAAAACTTTGCAGCAGGGGCGGATATCAAGAGCATGGCACAGTGCGATGAAGAAAGTGCCAAAGCCTTTCTGTTTTCGCCTACTTACAACAAAATTGCAGATCTGCCTATTCCCGTTATCGCAGCTATTGAAGGATATGCCCTTGGCGGCGGGATGGAGCTGGCCATGACAGCAGACATCCGCATTGCAGGAGAAGGGGCTCAAATGGGTTTTCCTGAAGTAACGCTGGGAATCATTCCCGGGGCAGGCGGCACAATCCGAGTACCTAGAATCATCGGAGAGGCCAAAGCCAAAGAACTGATTTTCACCGGAGATCGAATTTCCGCAAAAGAAGCCAGAGAAATAGGACTGGTCAATCGGGTAGTACCTGATGAGCAAGTCTTATCTCAGGCTGTGGAGCTGGCTGAAAAAATCAGCCGGAGAGCCCCAGTAGCAGTGGCTATGGCAAAGGCTACCATAAGGGCAGGACAAGAGGAGCCTGACCAAAACAAAGGAGTCGCTATTGAAGCGGAAAACTGGGCCAAGCTCTTTACAACACAGGACCAGAAAGAAGGAATGCAAGCCTTTTTTGAACGGAGAAAACCTGTTTTCACTAACCAATAGAACAAAGGAGGACATTTGCATGGATCACAAACAAATGACATCAAAAAAAATGCTAAACGAGCTGGTAGCCAAACATTATGACAGCGCTGTCCAGGCAAAGAAAGAGGGAAAACCAGTTGTATGGGCCACTTCCATTTGCCCCCAGGAATTACTGGAAACCATGGATCTTGTAACCGTTTATCCGGAAAACCACGCAGCAGCCATTGGAGCAAGAAAAGAAGCCCTAACTTTTATCGAGCATTCGGAGGCACAGGGGTATTCTGCCGACATTTGCTCCTATGCCAGAGTCAATATGGGCTATACAGAAATCAAACACGCCCAGGCCCAGGACATTCCTCTTCCTGACTTGATTTTCTGCTGCAGCAACATCTGCAATACGGTCATTAAATGGTACGAAAACCTTGCCAAACAATTGGGCATCCCACTGATTATGTTTGATATGCCTTTTAATCATACTTATGAAGTTCCTTCCCACAGCATCACATATATGCGCGGGCAAATCCAATACGCCATTAAACAGCTGGAAGACTTTACAAAACAAAAGTTTGACTATGATAAGTTTCAGGAAGTAATGGAGCTTTCCAACGCTACATGTCAGTGGTGGAAAAAAGCGACTGACTGGGCCAAAGTAAAACCATCGCCCCTTAATGGCTTTGATATGTTCAACTATATGGCCATGATCGTGTGCATGAGAGGAAACAAAGACGGACACAAGCTGTTCAAACTGTGGCATGATGAAATGGCGGAAAAGGCCAAAGCAGGACAAGGGCCATGGAGATCAGCAGAAGAGCAGTACCGGGTCATATGGGATGGAATCGCTTGCTGGCCCCACCTTTCCACCACCTTTAAAACCTTAAAAAAATACGGCATCAATATGGTAACCTCTACCTATCCGGAATCCTGGAATGTCAGGTATGAAACAAATGATCTGGATGGCATGGCAAGGGCCTATGCGTCCAACTATGCCAACAGAAATCTGGATTACGATACTAATAATATGAAAACCCTGGTACAGGACTTTGGAGTAGAAGGAATCATCTATCATTCCAATAGGAGCTGCAAGTTAATGGATTTTCGCCAGTACGAAGTTCAGAGGCGAGTGGCCAAGGCCACAGGAGTACCGTCTGTTGTCTTTGACGGAGACCAGACAGACCCCAGAAACTTTTCTGAGGCCCAATATGAAACGAGAATACAGGCCCTGGTGGAAATGATGGAAAAAAGGAAAGAGGCACAGAGGAGGGGATAAAATGAGCTATCTTGATACAATCAAAAAACTGGAACAGGCAGCCTCGCATCCGGCCCGGACAATCAAGGCCTCCATGGATGAGACAGGCAAAGAAGCCTTGGGATGTTTTCCCATTTACACACCGGAAGAACTGGTTTATGCAGCAGGACTGCTTCCTGTGGGGATGTGGGGAGGGCCTACAAAACTGCAGCTGGCGGACCAGTATCTCCAGGGATTTTGCTGTTCCATTATGCGTTCCAATATGGAATATGCTTTAAAAGGGGTGTATCATATACTAAAAGGAGTCATACTGCCGACCTTTTGCGATACGTTAAAATGTATTTGTGAAAACTGGAAGGCTGCAGTGCCCCAGATTCCCATTATTCCTATTGTCTATCCGCAGAACAGGAATATAGAACCGGGCTTTGCCTATTTAATCACCGAATTTCAGCGTGTTAAGGGACAGATTGAACAATTGACCGGAAAGGCTATTGGGGATGAG
>CAUEYG010000068.1 GCA_959021945.1 uncultured Eubacteriales bacterium
TTCTGGGACATAATCCTGTTCGCTTACTTAGGACATTATCATATTCGGAGCAGATGTCAAACTGCGGAATCACAAAAAAGAGTTGACAAAAGCAGCAAATAGGGCTATACTGCAACAAGATAAACCGTTGAGGCGGAGATAACGGCAATGATGCCTTCACAGAGAGCCCGTGATGCTGAGAATCGGGTAAGAAACAAGTTGTCAAATGGACCGCTGAGGGTGCAGTCAAATGTACAGGGTTTGTACAGAGTATTCTGCAACGTGCAGGCATACGTTAGTTGCCGGGGATATGTTAGTATCCTGACAAGTGCATGGCATTACTGCCGTGAATCAAGGTGGCACCGCGGATAAAAAGATTGTTATTCGTCCTTGACAGATATGATGATTCTGTCAGGGGCGTTTTTTATTGAAAACTCTTTTGGCAGAGAAATGTCACAGGAGTTTTTTCATAGATGAGGATTAAAGGAGGTTACAGTATGAAGATCTTACCTGAAATGGAAACAGTCAAAGAAATTGCGGCAGCCGGAAGCTACAAGGTCCTTCCGGTAAGCTGTGAAATTTTATCGGATATTTGTACATCCATTGAGGCGCTCCGCGTACTGAAAAACGTGTCGACTCATTGTTATATGCTTGAATCAGTTGCAGAAAAAGAAAGATGGGGGCGCTATACGTTTCTGGGCTTTGATCCCAAGATGGAGATTACTTGCATGGATGGAGAGCTGAGAGCAGGAAATCTAAAAATTAAAACCCAAAATCCATCCGCCTTCCTCCGCCAGATTCTTGAAGATTACAAAAGTCCCCGGTTCGACTATTTGCCGCCTTTTACAGGAGGACTAGTAGGATACTTTTCCTATGATTATCTGAAATATCGTGAGCCTACGGTAAAAACCTTTGTTCAGGATACAGAATCCTTTAAAGATGTGGATTTAATGCTGTTTGATAAGGTAATTGCATTTGATCATTTTAGCCAAAAGATGATTCTCATTGTAAATATGTCTCTCGATGATCCGGAAACCGGATATAACAAAGCTATTTTGGAACTGCAGCAGCTTCGGATGCTGCTTTGTAAAGGAGAAAAAAAGAGAGAAGAAGCAGGACGCCTGCTGGGACCGGTAACCCCCCTCTTTAACCGAGAGACTTACTGTGAGATGGTGGAAAAGGCGAAAGAATCTATTCGAGAAGGAGACATTTTTCAAATCGTCCTTTCCAATCGACTCAGCGCACCATTTGAAGGGAGTCTTCTCAACACATATCGTATCCTGAGGACAATGAATCCATCTCCCTATATGTTTTATTTTTCCGGCACTGATGTGGAAGTGGCCGGAGCTTCTCCCGAAACCCTTGTAAAGCTGGAAAAAGGAGTTTTGCATACCTTTCCTCTGGCTGGGACCAGGCCAAGGGGGAAAACAGAGTCAGAAGATCATGAGTTGGAATTAGAACTGCTGGCTGATGAAAAAGAACTGGCGGAGCACAATATGCTCGTTGATCTGGGGCGCAATGACCTGGGAAAGATCAGCAAATTTGGAACAGTCCAGGTAGAAACGCTTCATTCTATTGAACGCTTTTCCCATGTCATGCACATTGGATCTACTGTAAAAGGTCAAATTGAAGATCGCTTTGATGCCCTTAATGCTATCGAAGCAGTGCTTCCTGCAGGAACCCTTTCCGGCGCCCCTAAAATAAGAGCATGCCAGTTAATTGGGGGACTGGAAAAAAACAAACGAGGTATTTATGGCGGAGCAATTGGATACCTTGATTTCACCGGAAACATGGATACCTGCATTGCCATTCGAATTGCTTATAAAAAGAATGGGAAGGTATTTGTTCGGAGCGGAGCCGGTATTGTAGCTGACTCTATTGCTGACAAAGAATATGAAGAATGTATAAACAAGGCTCAGGCTGTTGTAAACGCATTAAAACAGGCGGAGGAGGAGTTATGATTTTATTAATTGACAACTATGATAGTTTTTCCTATAATCTCTACCAGCTGATCGGTCAGCTGGATTCAGATATTAAAGTAATTCGAAATGATCAAATGACCATAGCAGAAATCAGAGATCAGAAACCGGATCGTGTGATCCTTTCTCCCGGCCCGGGAAGGCCGGAGGATGCGGGGATTACCCTGGAAGCCGCAGCTGTTTTAGGAAAAGAAATACCGATTCTTGGCGTTTGTCTGGGGCATCAAGCGATCTGCGCTGCATTTGGAGCTGCAATCACTTATGCAAAAGAATTAATGCACGGAAAAGCATCGCAAATTGAGCTGGATACAGACTGTCCCCTGTTTTCTGGATGTGCCGGGAAAGTACCGGCTGCCAGATATCACTCTTTAGCAGCGGATGTCCATTCCATACCGGAATGCCTAAAGATTACCGCATCTGCAGAAGACGGTGAGATTATGGCAGTGCAGCACAAAGACTATCCTATATACGGCGTACAGTTTCATCCGGAATCCATTATGACGCCTGACGGGAAACAAATGCTTTCAAACTTTATTCACTTAAAAAGGGGGATTTAAATAATGATTAAAGAAGCCATTGTAAAAATTGTTAATAAACAGGATCTGACGTATGATGAGGCATACGCAGTAATGAATGAAATTATGAGCGGTGATACAACAGCTACTCAGAATGCAGCGTTTTTAGCGGCCCTTTCTACCAAAAGCACGAAAGCTGAAACCATTGTGGAAATTGCAGGATGTGCGGCAGCCATGCGGGATCATGCGACAAAGATAGAAACAGATATGGAGCTGTTTGAAATAGTAGGCACTGGCGGTGATGGAGCACATAGCTTTAATATTTCTACAACCTCTGCCATTGTTGCTGCGGCAGGAGGCTTAAAGGTGGCAAAACACGGAAATCGGGCAGCGTCTTCCAAATGCGGCACAGCAGACTGTTTGGAGGCTTTGGGCGTCAATATCAGACAAAGCCCGGAAAAATGCATGGAACTGCTAAAGAAGGCAGGAATGTGCTTTTTCTTTGCCCAGGAATATCACAGTTCCATGAAATATGTAGGGGCCATTCGAAAAGAATTGGGATTTCGGACTGTTTTTAATATTCTGGGGCCTTTGACCAATCCTGGCAGCCCAAAGATGCAGTTGCTTGGAGTTTATGATGAGTATCTGGTAGAACCTTTGGCACAGGTACTCATCAGTCTGGGCGTGAAACGGGGGATGGTGGTCTATGGGCAGGATAAACTGGACGAAATCTCCATGAGCGCTCCTACCTCTGTCTGTGAATTTAAAGACGGCTGGTTCAAATCATATCACATTACGCCAAAAGATTTTGGGTTTGATTTCTGCACCAAAAAGGAATTACAAGGAGGAGCTCCTGAGGAAAATGCGGCCATAACAAAGGCAATTTTAAAAGGCGAAAAGGGGCACCGGCGCAACGCTGTACTGATGAACGCCGGAGCGGCACTGTATATTGGCGGAAAAGCAGACAGCCTGCAGGAAGGAGTTATAGCTGCAGCTCAACTGATTGATTCTGGACAGGCGCAAGACACCCTTCATAAACTCATTGAAATCAGCAATTCCGGGGAGGCAGAGGCATGACCATTCTTCATGAAATAGGAAAATACGCAAAAGAGCGCGTCAAATTGGCAGAAACGGCTGTATCCCTGGAAACCATCAGAAAACAGGCTCTTTTAAGTCAAAAGGGATCCTTTGCCTTTGAGAAGGCTCTGAGAAAACAGGGACTTTCCTTTATTTGTGAGTGCAAAAAGGCGTCTCCATCCAAAGGCCTGATTGCAGAACACTTTCCTTATCTGCAAATTGCTGTAGATTATGAGAATGCCGGAGCTGACTGCATTTCTGTGCTTACAGAACCAAAATGGTTTTTGGGCAGGAATGAATATTTAAAAGAAATTGCCGACAGGGTTTCCATCCCTTGCCTGCGCAAGGATTTCATTGTGGATGAGTATATGATTTATGAAGCAAAGATCCTTGGCGCTTCTGCTGTTTTACTGATCTGCTCCATCTTGACAAAAGAGCAGCTGAAGTCTTATATGGAAATTTGTCGCGAGCTGGGACTTTCGGCTTTTGTGGAGGCCCACGATGAGGAGGAAATTCAAATGGCACTGAAGGCCGGTGCCAGCATCATTGGAATCAACAATCGCAATCTTAAAGATTTTACGGTTGATCCGCAAAACAGCCGCAAACTGCGAAAGGCTATTCCAAAGGATGTGATCTTTGTCTCAGAAAGCGGGGTAAAGAGCAGGCGTGATATTGAGCAGCTCCTGGAACTGGAAGCCGACGCAGTACTGATCGGAGAGACCCTGATGCGGGCTGAGGATAAGGGAAAAAGGCTTTTGGAACTGAGAGGAGAGCGATGACAAAAATAAAACTGTGCGGGCTGACAAGTAAACGTGATGTAGAGGCAGTCAACCGATTGCTGCCGGAATATATTGGTTTTGTCTTTGCAGCGAGGAGCAAACGATATATTACAAAAGATACTGCAGCTATTCTAAAAAAGAACTTGCACCCTTCCATTGCAGCAGTTGGGGTCTTTGTGGGAGAAAAGGAGGAACATGTGGCCCGGCTCCTAAACAAAGGAATCATTGATCTTGCCCAGCTCCATGGGGGAGAGGACGAAGCATATATCAAGAGGCTGCGTTTGATGACAGATAAACCTTTGATAAAAGCCTTTACCATTGAAAGCAGGAAAGATCTTACAGTGGCACAGGAAAGTACAGCGGCTTTTGGACTGTTGGATTCCGGCTTGGGCGGTACAGGCACAACCTTTGACTGGTCTCTGCTCAGGCACATGAGCCGCCCTTATTTTCTGGCAGGAGGGCTGCATGCAGACAATATACAAATGGCGCTGAACCGGCTGAACCCTTACGCAGTAGACGTCAGTTCGGGAATTGAAACCAGCGGACATAAAGACTATGAGAAAATGACACGCTTTGTTGAGACTGTAAGAATGACAGCTAAAAGAAAGGAAGAAATCTTATGACAAATCCAAAGGGACGATTTGGCATTCACGGAGGACAATATATACCGGAGACTCTGATGAATGCAGTAACAGAATTAGAGGAGGCCTATTATCATTATAGAGAGGACCCGGACTTTAATCGGGAGCTTGAACAACTGTTCAACCAATATGCAGGCCGCCCTTCCAGATTGTATTTGGCAGAAAGAATGACCAAAGATCTGGGAGGAGCAAAAATTTATTTGAAGCGAGAAGACTTGAATCATACTGGAGCTCATAAAATTAACAATGTACTGGGACAGGCTCTGCTGGCAAAGAAGATGGGGAAAACGCGTCTCATCGCTGAAACCGGGGCAGGTCAGCATGGTGTAGCCACTGCCACGGCAGCAGCGCTCATGGACATGGAATGTGTTGTGTTTATGGGGGAGGAAGATACCGCCCGCCAGGCTCTCAACGTTTACCGAATGCGGCTTTTGGGGGCAAAGGTAGTTCCGGTCAGCACAGGAACTGCTACATTAAAGGATGCGGTATCTGAAACAATGCGTCAATGGACCAGCCGTATTGAGGATACTCATTATTGTCTTGGCTCTGTTATGGGGCCCCATCCCTTTCCCATGATTGTCCGCGATTTTCAGGCCGTCATCTCTCGGGAAATAAAGGAGCAGCTGATGGAAAAGGAAAAGCGGCTGCCTGATGTGGTTGTTGCCTGTGTAGGAGGAGGTTCTAACGCGATTGGAAGTTTTTATCACTTTATTGAAGACCCAAAGGTAAGGCTGATTGGCTGTGAAGCGGCGGGAAGAGGAATCGATACCTTTGAAACAGCGGCTACTGTCAATACTGGAAAAGTAGGTATTTTTCACGGAATGAAATCTTATTTTTGCCAGGATGAATTTGGTCAGATTGCACCTGTTTATTCCATTTCCGCAGGGCTCGACTATCCGGGCATAGGGCCGGAACACGCGCACCTTTATGATCTGGGTAGGGCGGAATATGTCCCTGTGACAGATGAAGAGGCAGTCAGTGCTTTTGAATACTTGGCAAGAATAGAGGGAATTATTCCCGCCATTGAATCAGCCCATGCTGTTGCCCATGCCATCAAGATTGCTCCGGAGATGGGATCGGATCAAATTATGGTAGTTACCATATCCGGCAGAGGAGATAAAGACTGTGCAGCCATTGCCCGTTACAGAGGGGAGGATTTACATGAGTAAGATAAAAAACGCTTTTGAAAATGGGAAGGCTTTTATCGCCTTTTTCACCTGTGGGGACCCTGATCTGGAAACGACAGCAGCAGCAGTCCGTGCTGCTGTGGACCATGGTGCAGATCTCATTGAGCTTGGAATCCCTTTTTCAGACCCAACGGCAGAAGGCCCTGTCATTCAGGGAGCAAATCTGAGAGCCTTAGATGGAGGCGTTACAACAGAGGCCATTTTTGCCTTTGCCAAAGAGTTGAGGCAGGATGTAACAGTACCAATGGTGTTTATGACTTATTCCAATGTAGTCTTTTCTTACGGAGCGGAGCGGTTCGCATCTGCGTGCTGCGATGCGGGAATCGATGGGCTGATTCTTCCAGACCTTCCCTTTGAAGAAAAAGAAGAGTTTCTTCCTGCCTGCCGCCAGTACGGCATTGACTTAATCTCCCTTATAGCGCCTACATCAGAAAATCGAATTGCTATGATCGCAAAAGAAGCGGAAGGTTTTTTATATCTTGTATCCAGTCTGGGGGTTACGGGGATGAGAAAAGAGATTAACACGGATTTGTCTTCGATTGTTTCTGTTGTGCGTAAACATACGGACATTCCATGTGCCATTGGTTTTGGGATCTCAACGCCGGAGCAGGCAAAAAAAATGGCGGATCTCTCTGATGGGGTAATCGTAGGGTCAGCCATTGTGAAACTGATGGAGCAATATGGGAAAGACGCCCCGGCTTATGTGGGTGAATACGTCAGTTCCATGAAAAGGGCCCTGGGAAGAAAAAAATAGAAGCGGCCGGCAGCTATTTAAAGGATCAACCGAGCCCGATCATGAGACCTATGAGGCGAACCAGCAGCGCAATAAGCCAGGCGATGACGCACTGAACCACTACAACTCCAAAGGCCCACTTTCCGCCCAGCTCCCGCCGTACAGAAGAAATTGCGGCTACGCAAGGGGTGTACAAAAGGGTAAACACTAAAAATACAGCTGCAGTCAATGGAGTAAACAGTGCGGTAAGGGCAGCAGTACTGCCTCCTAGCAACACGGTTAAAGTAGAAACAACACTT
>CAUEYG010000069.1 GCA_959021945.1 uncultured Eubacteriales bacterium
TAATCAGAGAAACAACCTGTTCCATAGTTGTGCCAGATGTTTTCCGTACCCCTTGGATTTGCCCCTGGCGAAGAACAGCAATGCGGTCACTGATCTGAAAAACTTGAGGTAAGCTATGACTGATCAGTACAATGCCAAAGCCCTGGTCTGCCATCTGTTTTAAAAAGGCCAGTACAGCCTGAGATTCTTTAAGCCCCATAGCAGCAGTAGGTTCATCAAAGATAAAGAGCTGTCCTCCTTGGTGCATCAGTCTGGCAACTGCTACTGCCTGTCTCTGCCCTCCGCTTAAAAGGCCTACAGGTACCGATACATCCGGTATCTGAATCCCTAGCTGGTCAATTAATCTTTGCGCTATCTGCTTCATTCTTTTTTTATCCAGAATTCCAAACCGGGTAATCTCCTGTCCCAGAAAAATATTTGCACTTACATCTCTTGTGTCAGCAAGAGTCAAATCCTGATATACAGTTGAGATCCCTGCACCAATGGCTTCTGCCGGAGTAAAGCAGCTATATTCTTTTTGGCCAATCAGGAATCTGCCTTCATCAGGCTTTAATGCTCCTGAAATTAGTTTTATAAATGTGGATTTACCTGCCCCATTGTCTCCTACAATGGCTAAAATTTCACCCTTGTTTATATCCAAATCCACACCATTCAAAGCTTGTACATGATGAAAACTCTTTTTTATTCCTTTGGCCTGCAAAAAAAGATCTGCTGTCATGATTTTGTCTCTCTTTCCGTTGCTGTTGCCTTTGCTTTCTCTTCTGCCAAAAGCGCTGCTCCGATGGCCCCTGCAAAACGTCCCAGTTCCATAGTTTCCACTGGCTTCCCTATTTTTTCTGCCAAAGTATGGGCAAAATAGGAGCTGTGGCTCAGACCCCCTGTTAAAATGATTTTGCTGGCCGAAGCCTTTTTGCTGTAGAGCTGCGATACTTTTACTGCCACAGATTCTACAACACCTGCTGCAATGTTTTCACGAGGCTGTCCCTGACCGATATAGTTGATGATCTCTGATTCAGCAAAGACTGTACACAGAGAGCTGATGGGAATTACCTTCCCGCTGGTTGACAGCTCCAGCAGCTGGTCAATAGTAACGCCCAGGCGATTTGCCATGATTTCAATAAACTTTCCTGTCCCCGCAGAACACTTGTCATTCATAAGAAAATCGGAAACACGCCCATTTTCTACTTGTATCACCTTTGTATCCTGACCGCCTATATCAAGAATCGTACAATCTTCTTTTGCCAACTCAAAACCACCCTTGCCATGGCAGGTGATTTCCGTAATGGTATAATCGGCGAAATCTACAGAAATGCGGCCGTACCCTGTAGCCCCGCAGATCGTATCAGGAGCACCTGGATCAATTCCCATAGCGAAAAGTTTTTCTTTCATATCTAAAACAGTCTGCTTGCTGCTCCATCCAGTAGGCATTAAAAAATATTCTGTATGTTCTCCCCGAACTGCAACTTTTGCTGCAGTGGAACCAATGTCTAATCCGATATAATTCACCTGTCCGACCTCCTTTTCTCCAGCTGTTATTATATGGAACATTACAGTCAGCGTCTAATTTATTATTTCTATCAAAGGGCCATGTGCTACTGTTATTTTTTATAACCGGTGTAAAAGCATAAAAAAAGAACAGCATGGAAACAGACCCTCGCCTTTGTTCTCATACTGCCCTTTTATAAAGGCTGCTTTGCCTCATCTATTAAAATAATCCTGTGATCTTTCCGTTCTTGTCCACATCAATCTTTTCTGCTGCCGGAACCTTCGGCAGACCCGGCATAGTCATAATATTTCCTGTCAGCGCCACGATAAAGCCTGCTCCAGCGGAAACTTTCAAGCTCCTCACTGTAAGGGTAAAATTCCTGGGCGCTCCCAGTAGTGTCTGATCATCAGAAAAGCTATACTGAGTCTTTGCCACGCAGATCGGCAGGTTTCCAAAGCCCAGCTGTTCCAGCTGTTCCAACTGTTTTCTGGCTGCCGGAAGGATCGTAACATCATCAGCTCTGTAAATCTTTGTAGCAATTGCTTTGATCTTTTCTTCAATGGATAATTCCAACCCGTAAGATTGCTGAAAAGAGTTAGGTTCCTGGCAGAGGCGTACCACCTCTTTTGCAAGCTGAATTCCACCTTCGCCCCCTTTGCCCCAAACCTCACTGAGAGCAACATGAACGCCCAGAGCTTTGCACTTTTCTTCTACCAGCTTGAGTTCCTGCTCTGTATCAGTAGGGAAGCGGTTAATTGCTACTACAGCAGGAAGGCCATAGACCTTTGTAATATTCTCAACATGCTGCAGCAGGTTAGGAAGTCCCTTTTCCAGCGCCTCCAGATTTTCCGAGGCCAATTCTGTCTTTGCTGCTCCTCCGTGATGCTTTAAGGCCCGGACAGTAGCTACGATTACTACGGCAGACGGCTTTATTCCCGCCATGCGGCACTTGATATCCAGGAATTTTTCGGCCCCCAGGTCTGCGCCAAATCCTGCTTCTGTTACTACATAGTCGGCCATTTTCATGGCCATGCGGGTAGCCATAATGGAATTGCATCCATGGGCAATATTGGCAAAAGGCCCACCATGGATAAAGGCAGGGGTATGTTCTAAAGTCTGCACTAAGTTTGGTTTCAAAGCATCCTTTAGAAGGGCAGCTATAGCGCCCTGAGCTTTTAACTGCCCTGCTGTGACTGGTTCATCATCATAGGTATATCCTACAATAATATTAGCTGCCCTTTTCTTCAAATCTTCAATATCTCTGGACAAGCACAAAATCGCCATGATTTCACTGGCCACAGTAATGTCAAAACCATCTTCCCGGGGAGTTCCGTTTGCTTTTCCCCCAAGGCCGTCTGTTATAAACCGGAGCTGGCGGTCATTCATATCCACACACCGTTTCCAGGTAATCTTTCTGGGATCAATCCTCAGACTGTTTCCCTGCTGAATATGGTTGTCCAGCATGGCTGCCAGTAAATTGTTGGCAGCTCCAATAGCGTGCATATCTCCGGTAAAGTGAAGGTTAATATCTTCCATAGGAACTACCTGCGCATACCCGCCGCCTGCAGCTCCTCCTTTTACACCAAAGACAGGGCCTAAAGAAGGTTCCCTTAGGGCTACAAAGACCTTTTTGTCGATTCTTTTCAGCGCATCAGCAAGTCCTACCGTAGTGGTAGTCTTTCCTTCACCTGCCGGAGTAGGCGAAATGGCCGTCACCAAAATGACCTTTCCATCTGGTGCATCCTTTTTTTCTTCCAGTAAATTATAGTCGACCTTAGCTTTGTAATTTCCGTAAAACTCAATATACTTCTGGTCAAGACCTGCAGCATCGGCAATATCTTTGATAGGATACATTTCCGTTTCCTGTGCGATTTGAATATCACTTTTGAATTCCATTCTGTTCTCTCCTTTTGTAAAATCAAATACAATCTACTAACTACCTTATCCCTTGTTCTTTTTCCTGTCAACTGCCTTTTTGATAATACTGGGGCTGTTTTTATCAAAGCCCTACCATATCTACATTGAATATTCATATTTGCTTGCTATAGTAAAAAATATTGCCTTATATTCATAAAAATATTTTTAATTTTGATCGATAACTGCATGAAAAACAAGAAGGATATATTCAGATGAAAAAAAATGAAATTAGAAGAGTTGTTATATTTCTATTATGCACAGGGATTGTCTTTTTCTATTTAAATCTTGTTTTCTCTTACCCTTCAGGTGAAGGCAGGGATGGTTCAAAAGAAAAGTATAATACATTCTATTCCATGGAAGAAAACACCTTGGATGCTATTTATCTGGGAAGCAGTGCTGTAGATCGGTACTGGGTTTCACCTAGGGCATGGGACAAGTTTAATATAACCGTTTATCCCTTTTCCGTCTCCAGCATACCATGTGTATTTATAAAGCCAATGATGGAAGAGTCTCTAAAAACGCAAGATGTAAAACTTTTTATAATAGATATCCGTACGTTCATTAGAGGTGCTGATGAAATCTCTACCGGAATAATGCGTAGAGTCATTGACAATATGAAATGGTCCTCAACAAAGCTGCAGGCCATGCGGGATGGTTTTCAATACGCTTCATATGGAGACAATAATATTGATGAGAAGGACTTATCCTGGTATATTCCATTGCTCAAATATCACAGCAGGTGGAATGATGATTTGCAGTTCAGTAATTTGTACACCTTCTTTCCTACTACAGATTACGGGGGATATGCAGCCCATCAATCTAAAGTTTTTACCATTGTTCCCCAAAAGCTTCCAAATCTATCACAGAACCTGCAATCTCTTGATAAAGAAAATCAGATACAACTTGAGAATTTACTAAGTTACTGTGATACTCTTGACTGTGAAGTGCTTTTTGTTGATTCACCTTATAGTATGAATCAAGAACAGCGTGAAAAGACCAATACAGTTTGCAAAATTATTAAGGACTCTGGCTATCAATTATTAGAGTTTAATTCACAATCCCTTTACAATGCAATCGACTTGAGTTTCTCAAAAGATTTTTTTGACTCAAAACATGTCAACTATTTAGGCGCAGTGAAATATACGGATTATCTTAGTAAATATTTGGTACAGGAATATGAGCTGGACCAGTATGCGAACTCTACAGATCGATCTTTTTGGGAGGATGCACATAAAAAATTGTCTGATTTAGCTAAAAAATCAATGTCAGGACTTTTCTCCGAGCAAAAAGAGGAATAAGAAATCCTGATATTGTTTCCCCATATACCATTCATAAAAGATCTACTTTTTCTGCATATAACATTCATATTTTTTCCCTAAAATAGAGAGCATCAACAGCATGAGACTGGAAATCAACATTTTTTGTCTATAAGCTGGATTTGAAAAAAGGGTGCATAAAAAGGTGAAAAAATTTGAGTTTAAAAAATCTGTATTATTTCTGCTATGCATTGGAAGCATTTTTTTCTATTTAAACCTTGTTTTTTCTTTTCCTGCAGGGGAACAGAAGGACGGTTCAAAGGAAAAGTGGGATACCTTCTATCGTATGGAGGACGATACCTTGGATGCTGTTTATTTGGGTAACAGCGCAGTTGACCGCTACTGGGTCTCGCCAAGAGCCTGGAATAAGTTCGGTATCACCGTTTATCCCTTTGCCATTTCCAGTATACCATGCGTATTCATAAAGTCTATGATTGAAGAATCTCTAAAGACGCAGGATGTGGATCTCATTATTATTGATATCCGTACCTTTACCAATGATGCAGATGCGCTTTCTGATGTGCAAATACGAAGAGTCCTTGACAACATGAAGTGGTCCCAGACAAAACTGCAGGCTATGCAGGAGGGGTTTCAATATGCTTCTTATGGAACCAATGATATTGATAGCCATGATTTATCCTGGTATATCCCCCTGCTCCGATATCACAGCAGGTGGGGCAGCGATTTTCAGGTCAGCAGCCTGTATACATTTTTTCCTACCACAGACTATGGCGGTTATGCGGCATATCAGCCTAAAATCTTTACTGCCAATCCTCAAAAAACTCCAAGTATGTCCCAAAAGATGCAGCCCCTTGAAGAAGAAAACCATATACAGCTGAAACAATTATTAAAATATTGCGATACGCTGGATTGTCATGTACTTTTTGTCGATGCTCCTTACAGTATGACGCAAGAACAGCGGGAAAAATCAAATACAATTGGCCAAATAATAAAAAGTTCCGGCTATGAGCTGCTGGAATTTAATACAGACAGCCTATACCAATCGCTGGAATTAAATTTTTCAGAAGATTTTTATGACGCAAAACATGTCAACTACTTAGGCGCAATCAAGTATACCGATTATCTAAGCGAATATCTCGTGCAGGAATACCAGCTGAACCAATACGCTAACGCTACAGATCACTCTTTTTGGGAAGACGCCTGGAAAAAGTTATCTGCTTTGTCCAATGAATCAATGTCAGGTCTCCTCTCCGGACAAAGGGAAGAATAGAATCACTTGCTCCAGTTTTTAAGAAAGGTTCTCCGATGAATCGGGCTGGGGCCTAATTGGCTCAGCCCCTCATAATGCGCTTTTGTCCCATAACCCTTATTCTTTTCAAAAGCATATCCGGGCCAGCGCTGGGCGTACTCAACCATCATATGGTCCCTCGTAACTTTTGCTACAATGGATGCTGCTGCAATGGAAAGGCTTTTACTGTCCCCTTTGATCACTGCAGTCTGAGGAGTCAAAATTTCATCAATTGTCATAGCATCAAAGAGGATGTGATCAATCTGTCTCCCCTGTTTTCTTTCCAGCATATGAGCCGCCGCTTTTACAGCCTGTACCATTGCCTCTTTTGTAGCTTGCAAAATATTAATCCGGTCAATTCGCTCGTGATCTGCCATTCCAATGCCATAAGCAACAGCCTTGTCCAAAATAACAGGATACAAGGCCTCTCTCTTTTTTTCTGTAAGTTTTTTAGAGTCATCAATTCCAACGATATCAAAATCTCGGGGCAAGATGACAGCCGCAGCTACTACCGGTCCGGCTAAAGGACCTCTGCCCACTTCATCCACTCCGGCAATAAAAGCAGCCCTGCTGCCGCAAGTCTCCTCTTCAAAATCCTTCATTTCTGCCAGACGCTGCAGCAAATAAGCTTGTCTCTCTTGTTTATTCATCCTTCACCTTTTCCAATGTAATTCTGCCAATGGTCCCGGCCCGAAACTCATCCAAAACAACTTTGGCGATTCTTTCATAATCAATTCTTTTCCCCGGCAGAATACAGCCCCTCTTTCGTGCAATAACTTCCATGGTATCAAGTGGGGCTTCACATAAAGCATCCAATTTATAACGCTGCATCAGAAGGCTCCCATACTCTCTCTGGAGAACAGAAATCAATTCCAGGGCCAAAGTTGCCATATCTAATATTTCGTCCTTGATAGAGCCGCAGAAGGCTAAATTAAGTCCCGCCTTTGGGTCTTCAAACTTGGGCCACAAAATCCCCGGTGTATCCAAAAGCTGCATATTTCCCGGCAGATTGAGCCACTGTTTCCCCCTGGTCACCCCTGGACGATCCCCTGTCTGTGCGCTTCGTTTCCCTGTCATCCGGTTGATCAATGATGACTTGCCTACATTGGGAACACCAACGATCATAAGACGGTAAGGCTTTTTTCTGGCCTGGTCTTTATTTTTTTCTGCCTGAAGTCCGCTTAAAAGCTTTGTAAGCTCTGCAGCCCCTTTTCCCGC
>CAUEYG010000070.1 GCA_959021945.1 uncultured Eubacteriales bacterium
TCTTTTTTCCGGTGATGCTCTCCGCCGGATGACCAAATTGATCAGTCTGCCTTGTCTTTACTTCTATAAAATGCAGAGAGTTGCCTTTTGATGCAATAATATCAATTTCACCAGCCCTACATCTAAAATTTCTGCATAAAATACGATAGCCCTTTTTTTCTAAATATTGTTGAGCTACGTCTTCCCCCAGTTTCCCCAATTGCTGTTTATTCATTTTAATTTCCTTTTTTTTACATTTATAGTATATTATTCTATAAAATTTGTCAAGCGGACAGGAACCTTGTTTTGTAATTTGTTCCTCTTTTGTGGCTGGGCAAAGAAAAAACGGCCCTTTCTCTGAGCCGTTTTCATTCTTACCAAAACAGATGGAATCTCTTATTTTTTATCTAACACAAACTTGTGCACTGCCTTTGCTACGCCATCTTCGTGGTTGGAAGATGTAACATATTTGGCAATGGCTTTCACCTCTTCCTTAGCGTTTCCTACGGCAACCGGCATTCCCGCCAGCCGCATCATGGCCATATCATTGGGACTGTCACCAATAGCCATCATCTCTGAGGGTTGTGCTCCCAGTATGTGCTCCAGCTCTTGCAGGGCGCTGGCCTTGCTGGTAGTGGCCCCTCCAATTTCCAGGTTATGATCAAAAGAAGTAGTAAGGGTTGTCCCCTCCAAACCGCCTAAAACCCGGCGCATCATAGCGCGATCCTCTTGGTCTTCAAAATTCACATTGATATTTTCAATATGCTCCCTGTGCTCCAAAATAAAATCATACAGACCTTCTATGGGTTTTCGGGTGGTCAAAACGTAATCTACGTGGCGAAAGCTAAGTCTGGTTTCTTTTATATGATCGTAATATGCTTTTTCAATATATGCTCCGCCTCCGGTAAAAGCTTCCACCATAAAGTCATAGTTTTTCAGCACTTCTACCGCCTTTTCTACTGCGGCAGGGGCAATGCAGTTTTCATATATCACCTCTTTGCTGCGAAGATCTGTAATAATGGCTCCATTGGAAGTCAGCACATACTGAATCCCTTGTATCTGGAACACGTCTTCCGGCAATGCGGAAAAAGCCCTTCCTGTAGCAATCACAACGTTGACGCCTCTGGCAATGCTTTCTTCCAGGGCCTGCCTGTTTGCCTTACTGATCTTTCGGTCATCGTTTAATGTGGTGCCATCTAAATCTAATGCAATTAATTTGATCGCCATTTTTTATTCTCCTACTATATCCAGAAATTCACGATTGATCCTTCTGACTTTTTTCATATTGCATCCGTCCCCGTGTCCCGGATAAATGTAAATTTCATTGCTCCACTTGTTTATAATTTCTCTGCAGGACCGTACCATCTCTGCTTCCGATCCGCCCTCTAAATCAGTCCTGCCCAGGTCCACATTGAAAATGGTATCTCCGGTAAAGGCCAGCTTGCTTTTCTCCGAGAAAAAACAGATGCTGCCTGCCGTGTGTCCCGGTGTATGTATGACCTGAATCGGCTCCTGCTCCAGCATGATGATGTCGCCGTCCTCCAGGATCTTGTCTATCTGCCCCTTGTAATAATCCATCTCTTGCCGGTGCATAAAGACAGGACAATCATAAGCAGCTTTCAGCTTTTTTACGGCTCCTGTGTGATCGTAGTGATGGTGAGTTAACAAAATCCCCTGAAGCTCCAGGTTCAATTCTTCTATAAATCCTGTAAAATTTGAGGCTGTATATCCCGGATCAATCACATAGCAGAGACCGCCTTTCTCCTGATAGATCACATACCCATTGCTTTGGAGCATTCCTCCAATATAACGTTTCACTTTCATAATCCCTCACCCCTTTCAGTTATTATTGCTTATTCTATCATATCTCTTTATTTTCGTCCAAACAATTAATGAATATCCGTCTGTGTCTGCTGCATTTTTTCCTACTTAGGCGCAATCTGACGATTTTTCATACTTCTTGCAAATAGATATTGCCAAACTGCTAAATAGTGATACAATGGTTGTGTTATTCATATTGGAGGTAGAACATGAAAATCGCAGTAGTGGGCGCCGGCAAGCTGGGGCTGAAGGTTACAGAAGCCCTTCTTGGTGGAGATCATTCTGTCACCATCATTGACCAGGATGATTCTGTGCTTCAAAAACTCAGTTCGCATTTAGACGTCATGACGGTAAATGCCAATGCTAAGGAAACAAAAGTTTTAAAAGATCTGGGTATTTCCACCTATGACTATTTAATTACGGTTACAGATAATGATGAAACTAATATTGTCATCGCTTCTTTTGCAAAGAAACTAGGCTGTTCAAAAGTAATTGCAAGAGTCCGGGATCCGGAACACATGGACCAGCTGGGGTTTATTAAGGAAACCATGGGAATCGACAGTATTGTAAATCCCGACCTTTCCATTACTGTTGAAATCTATAAATATCTGGTAGAAAAATACACGCTCAGCAATGGTATTTTTTCCAGCGGAAAAGTCTCTCTTTTGGAGTTTGCTTCTGAAAAAATGCCTCAATTAATAGGTGTGTCTATGTGCGATGTTGGCTCTATTCTGAACAACATGCTGGTCGTGGCCATATCGCGAAACGGCAAGGTAATTATTCCTCATGGGGATACTGTTATAAAACAGGAAGACGGGCTTTATGTGATCGGAGAGAGAGCTCCTATTATGGAGCTAAATTCCCATGTCCACGAAAAAGGAAAATATACGGATCTGCAAAAGGTTATGATCGTCGGCGGCGGCAAGACCGGCTTTTACCTTGCCCGAAAGCTTTCTGAATTTGGCGTTGCCGTAAAAATAATTGAAGTGGACAAAAACCGGTGCCACTATTTATCTACCCATTTGGAAGATGTTATGGTGCTCCATGGAGATGCGACGGACCTGGATCTTTTGGAAGAGGAAAATCTGGATGAAATGGATGCCTTTGTCACTGCTACCGGTTATGATGAAGAAAATCTGTTGCTGGCCCTCATGGCAAAGCGTCACAAGATCGAAGATGTGATTGCTAAGGTAAGCCGGGAAAGCTACTCTGATCTCATTGAAAGTATGGGAATTGATATGGCGCTAAACCCTTTGGATATTACGGCCAGTACGATTTTGCGGTTTGTTCAGGGTTCAAAACGTGTTATCTCTTCCGTTTTGATACAGGGACAGGCCGAAATTATGGAAATTATAGCTTCTGACCACATGAAAATGGTGGATACCCCTTTAAAAGAATTAGATCTTCCTAATGGGGTTATTGTGGCAGCCATTCATCGGGGGTTAGATGTGATTATTCCCACTGGCGATACGGTTATTCAGGAGGATGACCGCGTGATTATCTTTAGTCTGCTGACAGAGCTTCCAAACTTGGAAAAACTGCTGCGTATATGTGGGAAGTTTTCATTATTCAAAAAACAAAGGTGATCTAAGATATGAATTTAAGTTTACGTGCAGTTTGCAGAATCATTGGACTGGCTCTTTTCGTGGTTGGTTTTTCTATGACCCCATCACTTGCAGTAGCAGGTATTTACAAAGAAATGCCTGCTTTTTTGGCGTTTTTATCGACCATTATCTTTGCTGCTGTTTCCGGAGGTCTGCTCTTTTGGTTTGGTCAGAGATCGACTGCTCTTCTCAAAGTAAGAGACGGTTTTTTAATTGTAACCCTTTGCTGGATTGTATCTACATTGCTGGGAGCTATGCCTTTTATGATTTCCGGCAGTATTCCCAATTTTTTTGATGCTTTTTTTGAGTCCTGTTCCGGTTTTTCTACAACAGGTTCCTCCATCCTCAAAGATGTAGAAGTGTTGCCCAAAAGTATCTTGTTCTGGCGTTCTTTTACTCATTGGATCGGTGGTATGGGTATCCTGATCTTTGCCATTGCCTTAATGCCTTCCCTGGGAATCAATGGACAAAATATTGCAGTCTCTGAGGCTCCGGGACCTACCTTGGACAAAATAACACCAAAGATGTCTGACACTGCAAAAGCGCTGTATGGTACGTATATTATCTTTACCATTGTGGAAACCATCCTGCTATGCCTTGGAGGGATGAGCCTTTTCGACGCTTTGATCAACACCTTTGGTTCTGTGGGAACCGGCGGATTGTCCAACTACAATTCCAGCGTGGCACATTTTAACAGTGTTTATGCAGATCTGGTTATCACTCTGTTTATGATATTGTCCGGAGCTAATTTTAATCTCTATTTTATGTCTCTGAAAAGGGGCGTCAAATATATTGTTCAGGATGCAGAATTTCGCTTTTATTTGCTCATTATCGGTGTAGTAACCCTTTTGATTGCCGCAAATTTACTTGTGGAGCATTTTTATACAAATCCGGGACAGGCCCTCCGTTACTCTGTTTTTCAGACAGCATCTATCATAACAACTACTGGTTTTGCAACTACTGACTTTAATCTGTGGCCCACCTTCAGCAAAATGCTCTTGATTCTGTTGATGTTTGTGGGCGTATGCTCTTCTTCAACAGGAGGAGGGATCAAAGTCGTTCGAATCTTAATACTGCTCAAGTTAATCAAGCGCGGTATCGCTACACGCCTGCATCCTAACGTGGTAGTATCTGTAAAGATGAATGGACACATTGTTCCCTCTGATACTGTGGCGGCCATTGCCAATCATGTTTTTTTGTATATGGCAGTTGTTTTTGTTTCCACCATACTGATTTCCCTGGATAATTTTGATATGGTTACCAGCTTTACTTCTGTGTTTACCTGCATCGGAAATATTGGACCTGGGTTAGAGCTGGTAGGCCCTACGGCCAATTTCAGTCTCTTTTCATCGCCGGCAAAGTTTTTGCTGTCTTTTCTCATGTTGGCCGGGCGTTTGGAATTATTCACCCTGTTCATTATATTAACACCTAGATTCTGGAATCCAAATCATTAAGGAAGGCTCGTCATGTCATTGAATGTTACACTAAATTATCAAGTCATTGTAAAGATTTTAGGCATTATCACACTGATCGTAGGGCTCTCTATGCTTCCGGCGCTTTTGTGCGCATATCTCTACAATGATGCTGTCAATTTTAGGGCCCTTCTTCTTTCTTCCGCCATTACCATCTTTGTAGGCGGCCTTGTGGTTCTTTTAGTGCGTCCTGCTCAGGCCAGATTTCGCGCCAGAGAAGGTTATCTTGTTGTAGCGTTGTGCTGGATTGTAGCCTCCTTATTTGGTACACTGCCTTATTTTTTTTCTGATTTTACGGCTGACTTTATTGACGGTTTTTTTGAATCTGCCGCAGGCTTTACTACTACCGGCTGTACTGCTATTGACACGGAAATTATGCCCAAACCGCTCCTCATGTGGAAGGCGATTTCCCATTGGCTGGGGGGAATGGGAATTCTGGTTTTTGTCATTTCCATCCTGCCTGCCCTGGGAATTAATGGTCAGATGATCTTTCGGGCCGAAGCGCCTGGGCCGATATTGGAAAAAATGGCAGTGCGCATGAGTGATTCAGCAAAGATTCTTTATCTCACTTATATTTCACTGACTGTTTTAGAGTTTTGCCTCCTTTGTTTTAGCTCTTCTATGACGCCTTTTGACTCTCTTATCAATACTTTGGGGAGTATCAGCTCCGGCGGACTCTTTGCCCATCCTGACGGAGTGGCCTATTATAACAGCGTTTATGTGGAAATCATCATCAGTGTTTTTACGATTCTGGCGTCTATGAACTTTATCTTATATCATTATGCGGTTACCGGAAAGTGGAGCTATGTTTTTCAGGATATTGAGTTAAAGGCTTTTTTGCGTATCATGTTTGGAGCCGTTTTATTGTGTACTGCAGGGCTTTATTTCATGGGAAATTATCCAAGTTTTGCAAAGGCTCTGCGCGATTCTTTTTTCCAGGTGGTAAGCGTTTCCACTACCTCAGGATATTCCAGCGCAGATTATACCTTATGGCCGTCTGTCTGCCAGCTGATTCTGTTTACGTTAATGTTTATCGGCGGCTGCGCCGCATCTACCAGCGGCTCTATAAAGGTGGTCCGTGTCCTGGTCCTTCTCAAGTTGATTCAGCGCGGTTTTTATAAAAGGATTCATCCCCGCTCTGTTGTAGCGGTAAAGTTGGGAGGAAAAGCAATTCCGGCTCCTATTGTTTCGGAAATCACCGTATTCATCCTCATGTATATGGGATTATTTCTTTTTTCCTGCCTGGTCTTATCTCTGCAAAATCTGGATTTGGAAACCACAATCAGCACAGCGGCAGCAATGCTATCCAACACAGGGATTGCTTTTGGGCAGGTGGGCGCTGCGGGAAATTATGCCGCATACAGCGGCGGTCTGAAATTGTATTTAAGCCTTCTGATGATTATTGGAAGATTGGAGCTCTTTACTATTGTCATTCTCTTTACACGGAGTTTCTGGGGAAAAGATCGCTGAGCAAAATCGCATGAAAAGGAAATTTATGGGCACCCTATTAAAGGGTGCTCTTTTCATGAGCCGCCTGCCGTAAAATACTACTTCATGGAGGTTTTAGAGATGTTGGTAAAGGATTTAATGACAACGAGTATTAGCTGTGTAAAAGAAGACGCTTCTCTCACACAGATCGCAAAACAGATGAAGCAAGAGGATGTAGGGCTAATCCCGGTTTGTAATGATAAAGGGGAAGTTCTAGGAGTTGTTACTGACCGTGACCTGGTGTTAAGAGCCTTGGCACGGGAAATTGGCGACCATGCCGGAGAGTCAAAAAAAACAGGCGCAGGAAGTACCGGATTACAGGCTCGCCATATCATGTCTACCAATATTGTTTGCGCCTCGCCGGATATGAATACCCATCATGCCGCCCTGCTGCTGGCAAAGTATCAAGTTCGCCGGCTTCCTGTAACGCAAAGCGGCAAGCTGGTAGGCATGCTTTCTATGGCAGATATCGCCCGCAAAACAGTCTTTGTTGATGAGGCAGGAGACGCTCTTTCCGCCATTTGTGCTGTAACACCTAATTTTCAAGCATAAAATTGATCTCCCTGTTTTCCACATTAACAGAAGCCACAATAATGCGGACCTTTTGGCCCAGTGTATAAGTCTTATGGGTGCGCTGACCCATAACTCTGTATTTTTCTCCTTCATAGAGATAATAATCATCTCTCAGAGAATCCAGCCGGACCATACCTTCTATGGTATTTTCCAGCTGTACATAAATTCCAAATCCAGTGACGCCGCTAATAATCCCTTCATAAGTATCACCTA
>CAUEYG010000071.1 GCA_959021945.1 uncultured Eubacteriales bacterium
CCTGTACTTTATCTGGCGCAGAAGGTACGGCGGACTTACGAAAAAAGATTCCCAGGCTTTCCCAAGCAACAAAAAGACAGGGTTAGCTGTAGGAGATACAAAAAGAATCTCAATTTTATTCCTGGTTATGACGATTATGAATGTAATTGCTTTAATCTTTGAGCCTTGGTATGAAGGATGGGGCACAGAGGACGCTTGGGGATCAGGTGATTATTTTGACGGTATTTTAGAAAATATGAATGTAAATACCATTGTTGGAACCATTCAGATAGGATTGTATATTTTGACAGCAGTGTGTGCTGCTGCTTGTATCATCTTTTATTTGATCTCCAAAAAAGTGGAGCCAAAGGGACAGAAAACAATATAATGCTCGGTTTATTTGAGAAAAGCGTCTTCCAAAAGGGAGGCGCTTTTTGCAGCTATTTAAAATAGGACACGTCAGTTACAGACGAATCTTATAGTTGAGACTTCCTGATATTGGAGCGTGCATTTATAACTGTGTCTGCTATAATAAAACCATGTGGCAGAGGCAATCTATGATCTGAGACAAAGCAGAGGCGAACAAGGGGCTTGTCCCGACATATTCTGATAAAAATCTTTTTTTTGAGAATTTTGTCAAAAACGATGAAAATGCAGTAATTGCAACGAAAGCGAGCGACAGAATATAAAGTTCTGAATATTTAGAATATACTTTAACGACTTGTTATTACTAATCTATATGGTTATAATGAGGTGTGAGAAGTTGCACTCATAAAAAAAGTTTTATTTATTAGGAGGATAAAATGGGCACTATATTTTTTCTAATCTTGTTTCCATTAGTTGTGGCCTTTGTTCTTTTAGTAGTTAAAGCTGATGCGGCTAGAGATATTATTGTAAAGTTTGCAGCAATCGTAATTGCTGCCGGATCAATTTATCTCGCAGTACAGTATTTCCAAAACGGCGGTCAATACTTTGATTTTAGCAATGAGACCGTTAATTATGTCATGATGGTAATTGAAGCCTGTCTGGCCATCTATATTATCATCACAGGTATTCGGCATAAGAAATACTTGGCGTCAGTCTTTGCAGCCATTCAGACTCCGCTTCTGATTTGGTTCGAACTTACTAAGGGACATCACATTGAAGTTGTCAATAACATGTACATTGACAGACTGTCTGTGATTATGGCATTAATTATTGGAATCATCGGAAGCCTGATCACAGTGTATGCTTTGGGCTACATGAAAGACTTCCAACATCACCATGCAGGTGAAAAGGACAGAAGACCATGGTTTTTCTTTGTTATGTTCCTGTTCCTGTCAGCAATGTTTGGTATCGTAACATCAAACAATCTGATCTGGATGTATTTCTTCTGGGAAATTACGAGTCTTTCTTCGTTCTTCCTCATTGGATATACCAAAACAAAAGAAGCAACCAACAATGCATTCCGCGCTCTGATTATGAACCTGCTGGGAGGCCTGGGCTTTGCAGTAGGAATTCTGGTTCTGGGATTTGTTTATCAGACACTGGAATTGAGCACAATGATTACATACGGTACGATGTACCCGGGAATCATGGCCATTCCGGCGGCTTTCCTGGCTTTCGCAGGAATTACAAAGGCTGCGCAAATGCCATTTAATAGCTGGCTGCTGGGAGCTATGGTAGCTCCTACACCAACCTCTGCATTACTTCACTCATCTACGATGGTAAAAGCAGGCGTATTTTTAATCATTAAGCTGGCTCCATGCCTGGGAATGGGCAACTTCGCCGGACTGATGGTAATGACTGTAGGCGGCGTTACATTCCTCTTGGCATCTTTTGCAGCCATTTCTCAAAGCAATGCGAAAAAAGTTTTGGCTTACTCTACCGTAGCAAACCTGGGCTTAATCGTAACATGCGGAGGAATCGGTACAGCCGGTGCCGTTTGGGCAGGCATTATGCTGATTATTTTCCATGCTATTACAAAATCCCTTCTCTTCCTTTGCGTTGGTACTGCTGAACACAATATCGGAAGCAGAGATATTGAAGATATGGATGGCCTCTTTGGAAGAATGCCTCGTCTGGCAGGGTTTGTAATGATCGGTATTGCAGGAATGTTCCTGGCTCCGTTTGGAATGCTGATTTCCAAGTGGGCGTCTATGACAGCTTTTGTAGATTCCGGAAATCTGCTGCTGGTAGGCATTATCTGCTTCGGAAGTGCGGCAACAGCCTTCTACTGGACCAAGTGGCTGGGAAAAATGTCGGCTATCGTAGCTGGGACAGAAAATATTCAGAAAAATGTACATAAAGAAGAATGGTTTGTACAGGGGACTCTCGTAGTATTGACCATTGCTGCTTGTCTTGCCTTCCCGCTGATTTCCAGTCAGATGCTGATCCCATACCTGGAAGGTGTGTTTGGCGGACTTTCTGCAATGGCACTGTCTTCAGACAACATGATTATTATGGTGATAATGCTTGCCGTAGTACTCTTGCTGGTTCTGTTCTTCTTTGGCAGGACCAAAAAGAAAATTGTTCCGATCTATTTGGCCGGAGCTAACGAGGGCGATGACCTGCGTTTCCACGGCTCTATGGATAAGCCTGTTGATGTGTCTTTGAGAAACTGGCACATGGAACATTATTTCGGCGAAAAGAAAATGAATATTATCGGGTGCACAGTAACGGCTGCTGTTATTATTATCGGCCTGGGACTGATGATTGGCTCTCTGGTTACAATTATGACAGGAGGTGCTGCTTAAAATGGTTAAGATCGTAATATTTGTAGTTGCATACCTTGTGCTCGCGCCTCTCGTTGGAGGACTCTTAGCCGGTTTTGACCGAGTTATTTCCGCAAGGATGCAGGGAAGAGTCGGTCCACCGCTCCTTCAGCCATTCTACGATGTGTTCAAGCTGAGAGAAAAAGAAAGCATTACAGTTAACAGAGTGCAAGATTTTTATGTAATGTGCTTCTTTATCTTTGTGCTGGTAACAGGTGGAATTTTCTTTGCCGGCGGTGATCTGCTGTTAGTGATTTTCACACTGACTCTAGCCAGTGTATTCCTGATTGTAGCTGCGTTCTCCTCAAACTCTCCTTATTCACAGGTGGGTGCTGAAAGAGAGCTGCTGCAGATGATGGCCTATGAACCGATGGTGCTGATTACAGCAGTTGGATTTTATGTTGTAGAAGGCAGCTTTGAAGTGCGGCAGATCGTTTCAGGAACTGCTATGGACCTGCTTCCGCTCATCGGAATTTTCCTGGGCTTTATCTTCATACTGACCATTAAGTTCAGAAAGTCACCTTTTGACCTTTCCATGTCACACCATGCTCACCAGGAGCTGGTTAAGGGTCTGACTACTGAATTTTCAGGGAAAACTTTGGCCCTGATCGAAGTGGCTCACTGGTATGAAAATATTTTCCTGTTAGGATTTGTGTTCCTGTTCTTTGCTAACGGCACAGTATGGGGAACAGTAATTGGTGTAGTTGTTTGTCTTTTGGCCTACTTCCTGGAAGTGCTCATTGACAACAGCTTTGCAAGAATGAAATGGCAGGTTGCTATTAATTCAGCGTGGATTGTAGCGCTGGTTCTGGGTATGGTTAACCTGTTCATCATATATCTGATATAAGGAGGTGTAGAGATGTCATATGTAACAAAATCACCATGGGTCATCCATTATGACGGTTCCAGCTGTAACGGATGTGACATAGAAGTTCTGGCATGCCTTACACCTATGTATGATGTTGAGCGGTTTGGTATTATCAATACGGGAAACCCAAAGCATGCAGACGTTTTTCTGGTGACAGGTTCTGTTAATGAACAGAACAAGATGGTTGTAAAACAAATCTATGAACAGATGCCGGAGCCGAAGGTCGTTGTGGCAGTAGGTATTTGCGCTAACAATGGCGGTATTTTTAAAGAGTGCTACAACATTTTGGGCGGCGTTGACACGGTTATTCCGGTGGACGTTTATGTGCCGGGCTGTGCAGCAAGACCTGAAGCTATCATTGATGGCGTTGTAAAAGGTTTAGGCGTCCTTGAGGAAAAGAGGAAAGCCATGAAGGAAAACCGTCCGGCTGTTGAAGAGCCAAAGGCAGCGGAAGAGACTGAGGAGAAGGAGGAAGCATAAATGAGCGCGAAGACAAATATTGTTCCTGTTACGGCTTCTGACCTTTTAGCCAAAGTCAGGGACTTGAAAAGCGAAGGGTACAGACTGGGGCAGGCTTGTGCCACAAAGGTGTCTGAAGGATTTGAAATCCTGTACTCCTTTGATAAAGATCATGAATTATTGAATTTAAAGTTGACAATTGCGGAGGAAGAAGAAGTTCAGAGTGTTACAGGCGAGTATTGGAGTGCTTTTATCTATGAAAACGAAATGCACGACCTGTTTGGAATTAACATAAAACACATTGCCCTGGATTATGGCGGACATTTCTTTAAAGTGTCTGAACCAACTCCGTGGAACCCAAAGAATTAAGAAAGGAAGGTAGCGTTAAATGGGTAAAAGAACGATTATTCCTTTCGGACCACAGCATCCGGTATTGCCTGAGCCAATTCACTTGGACTTGGTAATTGAAGATGAAACTGTCGTTGAGGCTATTCCATCCATTGGATTTATCCATAGAGGACTTGAAAAACTGGTGGAAAAAAAGGAATACCCTGAGATGGTATATGTAATTGAGAGAATCTGCGGAATTTGCAGTTTTGGACATGGATGGGGATATTGTGCTGCGGTAGAAGGCGCTATGGAAGTAGAAATTCCAAAACGGGCTGAATACTTAAGAACAATCTGGCACGAGCTGTCCAGACTTCACAGCCATTTACTGTGGTTGGGATTATTAGCGGATGCTTTTGGTTTCGAAAGCCTTTTCATGCACTGCTGGCGTGTAAGAGAAACGATTCTGGATATTCTGGAAAAAACCACAGGAGGCAGAGTCATTTTTTCAGTATGCAAAGTTGGCGGCGTTAGAAAAGATGTTGATAATGAGACCTTAAAAGAAATTGTAGATACGTTAAACGGTATTAAAAAAGAAATGAAAGATTTGGCCGATGTTTTCCTGGAAGACAAATCTGTAAAAAACAGACTGTGCGGCGTAGGCGTGCTTTCCAAGGAAGAGGCAATAGAGCTAGGTACTGTAGGGCCAATGGCAAGAGCTTCCGGCGTTGTACAGGACATTCGTCTGGCAAAGGGCCATGGCGTTTACGAAGAGCTTGACTTTGAACCGGTTATTGCAGAAGAAGGCGACTGCTACGCAAGATGTAAAGTTAGAATTGGAGAACTCTTCCAGTCTATTGAATTGATTGAGCGGGCTGTTTCCAAGATGCCGGAAGGTCCTATTGAAGTGGCAGTAAAAGGGAATGTAGAGGGCGAATTTGTAATGAGACTGGAGCAGCCTCGAGGCGAAGCTTATTATTATGCAAAAGGCGCTGGCACTAAATTCTTGGAAAGAATGAGAGTAAGAACTCCGACAAACCAGAACATTCCTGCGCTTGTTAAAACATTACAGGGTTGCGATTTAGCAGATGTTCCTATGCTGGTTCTGACAATTGACCCTTGTATCAGTTGTACAGAAAGGTAGGTGAGACAATGGCAACGTTTAAAATCGGTAAGGTTGTATTGAAAAGTCTGTTTAAAAAACCGGCAACTCTCATGTACCCGGTAGTGCCAAGGGAATGGCAGGAAAGAACAAGGGGGCATATCAGCATTTGCGAAGAAGACTGTATTGTCTGCGGTATTTGTGCGAAAAAATGCCCGGCCAACGCCATTGAGGTGGACAGAAATAAAAGAACCTGGACTATTCAGCGCATGCAGTGCATCCAGTGCAATTGCTGTGTAGAAGTTTGTCCAAAGAGCTGTTTGAATATGGAACAGAAGTATACGGAACCGGATATCAAAAAGGTGACCGACACTTTTGAAATTCCAAAACAGGAAAAGGCTCCGGCCAAGAAGGCGGACGCTGAAAAAGAAAGCGAAGGCGGCAGTGAAAACGCCGGCGGACTGACATGCAATCTTGAAGAGTGCGTTTACTGCGGTCTGTGTGTAAAAACTTGTCCATGCGATGCTTTGACTGTAGATCGTAAAGAAAAAGTATGGGAAGTGGACCAGGATGCCTGTGTAAGCTGCGGAGCGTGCGTTGAGAAATGTCCGAAGAAATGCTTATCCTTGGGATAGTTCATCCGGAACCTGCCGGTATCTTTTTCACGGCAGGTTCCTTTTCCTAAATTCCTTGACGGAGCAGGAAGAAAGGCATATAATAATACTAACAAACAAAAACTGCGGGCTGTTCCCGCAGTTTTAAAATGGAGTAAATCATGAAGCAAAAAATCAAACGGAAGCAGCATAACAGCGCAAGATGCATTGTATGCGGAGATCAGAATAAGGCCAGCCTCAACTGTCGTTTTTATGAACTGGAAAGTGGGGAACTGGCAGCTACCTTTCGCTCAGAGGACTGGCATCAAAGCTATCCGGGCAGGATGCACGGAGGGATGGCAGCCGGAGTGCTGGACGAGCTAATCGGAAGAGCCGCTGCTGAAGGAAGAGATGATTTTTGGGGTGTAACCGTAGAGCTGCATCTGAAATACAAAAAGCCGATTCCAACAGAGGCCAACCTGAAAGCAATAGGCAGAGTCACGAAACGAAATCGAAAGATCTTTGAAGGGACAGGAGAAATCCTCCTAGAGGACGGCACAGTTGCTGTAGAGGGATGGGGAAAGTATATGATTCTCCCCTTGGACAAAATCAGCGAAGACGGATTTGTAGACGATGAATGGTACCACATTGAGGAAGATGATCCTGAGGAAATTGAATTGTAAGAACCTGCACTGATAAATCGAAAAAGACCCTTGACATTGAAAGCAGGGTAATATACAATTATCAAGCGACTTTATGATGATAATTCCATGCAGAGCTGTAAGCGGCTCTGAATTTTGAGTTAACGGAGGACAATCTAAAATGAGAGTAAAAGTAACATTAGCCTGTACAGAATGCAAGCAGAGAAACTATAATACAATCAAAAATAAGAAAAACAACCCTGATCGCATCGAATTTAAAAAATATTGCAAGTTCTGCAAAAAACATACGATGCATAAAGAAACAAAATAAGGAGTGTCAATTATGGCCAAGGCAAAGGACAAAGATACAAAGAAAAAAG
>CAUEYG010000072.1 GCA_959021945.1 uncultured Eubacteriales bacterium
CTTATGGAAACGGATGCTGCATGTGCATTCTCCGCTGCCCATCATTTGGGCCGAGAGTCAGCATTACACAAAAAGCAGGCAAAAGCGATATCATGGGACGCCGAAAAGACGGGGCCTTTGGCGCATTCAGCGGATCAGGAAAACTGGAAAAAGCCTCCTTATCCGATGAAATCCATCAGCAGCTGGACGAATACGGCGTAGCAATCGTTCCTGTGCCAAAGGAGGAAGTGGTAAAAGAAAAGCTGGATCTAAAAGTCTGCCAACAGTATGCGCTCAATGAATATGCCGAAAACATCATACTGCTTGATACAGGCTATGCCAAGATTATGACGCCATTCTTTCCTCTGGAGAAACTGCGGAAAGTACCAGGGTTTGAAAATGCCAGATATGTGGACCCATACGCAGGAGGAAAAGGGAACTCCATCCGTTATTTGTCCGTGGCAGAAAGAGACAACTCCATGAAAGCGGCGGGCATTGAAAACATTTTCTGCGGCGGTGAAAAATCAGGACTATTTGTAGGCCATACAGAGGCTATTTCCACAGGGAGCCTGGCCGGACACAATGCAGTGAGGTACTTAAAAGGGATGAAGCCTTTGGAACTGCCCAGCGGACTTACCATCGGCGATTTGATTTCCTTTGCAAATCAAAACCTGAACAGTGAAGAGGGTCTGATGACCAGATACACATTTGCAGGAGCAGAATATTTCAAAAGAATGAAAGACAAAGGCCTGTATTCTACTGATCCGGAAGAAATCAGAGCTCGCGTAAAACGCTATGGTCTGGAAAATATCTACAGTGAAAAGCTAATCTAAAGCTGTAAAAGCAGGCGCCGGCATGCTCATCTTGCCAGCACCTGCTTTTTATGTGTGCAGAAACGATTGTGTTCACTACTTTAGGAGTAGCCAAGCCTGTCGCTTGAAAGAAAAATTAAACTTCTGCCAACAGCAACTTTATCCCTGAATCCTCTAAATGAGAAATATATTCCGGTGACAGTTTATTGTCAGATATGACCGTATCAAGCTCAGTCAAAGAACAGGTAACACTAAAAGAATCAATACCAAATTTTTTGGAGGGTGCAACTAATACTGTTTTTCGTGCTCGATTTAAAATTTCCTTATTAATTTGAGCTACCTCGCAGCTATAATCAGATACGCCAAAGTCTTTTGTAATTCCACCTGCACATATAAATGCAATATCTACACAGAAGTTTTTTAACGCATCCATGGCCAGCTGACCTTCCATATCATACTCGCTGTTATTTACACATCCCCCAAGAACATACAAGCATACATCCGTGTTAATCAACTCATTCAAAACGAAAATGGAGTTGGTGAGCACCGTAATGTTTTTTTTGCTGTACAGATTTTTTGCTATCTGGAGGATTGTTGAGCCAACAGACAGCAGGACAGTATCGCCATCTTTTACCAGTTTGGCAGCCTCCCTGCCAATTGCTTCTCTCTCTGGAGAATGGATTTCTTTATTAGAAGTTGCCCCGGCCAATTGGCCTGGAACAATATCATCGGCGAGTATTGCACCGCCATAAACTCTTTTAAGAAGCCCTTTATCTTGCAGAAACTCCAGATCTCTTCTTGCTGTCTCATGCGATACCTGGAATTTTTCTACTATTTCAGACATTTTAATCGTCCCAGTTTGGGAGATGATAGAAAAAATTTCATTTTGACGTTCTTTAGCCAGCATAATATCCCTCATTTGTTATTTCTGAAAAACATTGGTAAACTACCACTATTCTATTATATAACGGAATGATTCGCCTGTCTAATACAACCTTCATAATAAATAATGCACAGAAATACAACTTGATCACCGAATAAATACAACAAAAATACATAAAAATACAATTAAATACACAAAAAGTCTTGACATCCCCAATAGAATTAGGTATCTTGAAAGCAACAAAGTTGCAACTTAAATTATCAGAACATTTTGTTATTTTGAAAATTTAGGAGGTTTTCCAATGAGTACCTTAACAAAATCAAACGGAAAATATTCAGCCCTCATCGGGTGTACCCTGATGCTGACGATTGTGTATATGTCGCTTACATCATGGTCTGTTGCAGTAAACGAGCTTGCAGATACCTTTAATCTATCAACGCCACTGATTCAGGCAGGATCCTCTATGTTAATTGCCGGGTATGTAATCGGTGGATTCATAGAAGGAAAATTGATAGGCAAATATGGATGGAAAAAGGTATTTACTGTTGTTATTATCGCTTTCATTATTGCATCTGCACTAATTCCGTTAGTTTCTAATTATTATCTGATCCTTGCGTTCCGATTTGTTCAGGGATGCGGGTGCATGGTGGCGCTTACCAGTTCTGTTGTTAGTTCATGGTTCCCAACAAAGGAACGAGGCATTGCATTAGGAATTCTTTTAGGCGCAATCGGCCTGGGGTCTGCCTTTGGAGGATATGTAGGAGGTTTATTAACTCCAATGCTAGGATGGAAAATGACATTTTGGATTATTTCAGCTGTTTCCGTCATTGGTGCTATTGTTTTCTATGTGATGGTAAAAGAAGCTCCCCCATTGGAGGAAGAGACCGCAGCAAAAGCTGAAGACCGATCTGAAAAGAGAAACTTATTTCGTGAACCTGCCTTGTGGCTGTTAGGGCTCTCCACCTTGTGCTGTTTCTTCAATTGCTACGGCATGTACGCTTACCTTGCACAATATTTGTACACTCTGGACTATGCGGCATCAGAGGTTGGTACGATTGTATTCCTAAATGGTTTTATTGCCGTAATATCCACGCCGCTGGTGGGATGGATTTCGGATAAACGGGTTGCAGCTAAGGGAGCATTAAAGGCAAGAACATGGGCTAATACATGGTTAGCATTATTTGTAGGGTTAATAGGTTGTGCACTTATGCCGCATTTGGCTCCTATCAATATGAGTATGGCCCTGCTGATTTCTCTCGTTGCAGGATGGGGGATTCCGGCAACAAACGGGCCGGGATTATCACTTCCAGCAGACTTGTTTGGCAGTGCGGCCTCTGGCGCAGGTGTCGGATTTGTGCTCCTCATAGCAGGTGCAGGGGGTATAATCGCTCCAATTTTTGTTCCATGGCTTGCCAACATGACAAGCTGGACCATTGGCTGGTATGTTACAGCCGTTCCAGCATTAATCGGTATGTTTATCAATCTTTATCTGGGACAATATAAGAAGGCGCCAAAGCATGCGTTATAAGGAAGAGGAGGGCCAATAATGGGAAACTATATTCTCGCATATGATTGCGGCACGACGGCATTAAAAACAGTTTTGATAAAAATGGACGGTACTGTAATGGGTGATTCAAAAGCCGATAATCCTTTGATTCAACTTTATCCAGGCTGGGCTGAGCAAGATCCGGAAACCCTTTGGGATTGCGTTTGCACAACGACAAAGGATATTTTGCAGACTTATAAAATCGCACCAAAAAAAGTAGCTGGTCTCGTATTTGTTGCACATTGGAAAAATATCATTCCTGTTGATAAAGATGGAGCTGTGCTGCGCAACAGCTTAATCTGGATGGATGCCCGAGCAAATGAACAAGCCGCCCGACTGAATGAAGCAGCAGGTTTCTTTGTGGGTACTGGGCAGGAATACTGGCCTCGCCTTATGTGGGTAAAAGAAAAGGAACCGGCACTTTGGAAGCAGGCAGACAAGATTATGGGTTTAAATACATATTTTAAGTGGCGAGCAACAGATGAATTTGTAACAGAGCCGTCAGATGATTTGATTCATTCCTTTAACCCGAAGATGCAGTCGTATTATGATAAAGTAATTGATGCAGCAGGGCTGAGCGAAGATCTTCATAAGTTCCCCAAACTGATGCAGGCGACAGATAAAGTAGGAGGGCTTACAAGTAAAGCAGCAAAGGAATTGGGCCTTGCAGAAGGTACTCCTGTATTCGGTGGGTTTGGTGATTTGCCGGCGATAACAGTTGGAACCGGATGTTGCCAGAAGAACATGGTGCATGCGTATTTTGGAACTTCATCTTGGCTCGTTGATATTTTAGATGAGAGAAAAGAGGATTATGCACCACAATACTTCACATTTAATCACGAATATGAAGGTGCTTTGTTTGCTCTTCAAACGGGATGTTTTGCATATGAATGGGCGATAGATCAGTTTTATCATGAGGAGCGCAAGCGGCTTGGAGACAGTGTTTTTGGATTTGTTGAAAGAGAGCTGGAAACCATACCGGCAGGCAGTGAACACTTGATTGCTACACACTGGTTAACAGGAGAGCTTCCTCCCCTGGCTAAAAATGCAAAAGCATTATTTATGAATATAACATCCAGCCATGATCGGCGGCATATGGTTCATGCGGTTATGGAAAGTATCTGTTACACCCATAGATCTTATTTGGAAATGTATGAAGAAAAGAGAGGACAAAAAATCTCCTCCATTCGCGTAGTTGGAGGCGGTGCTGCAAGTGATTTGTGGATGCAGATGTTGGCGGATATTCTTAAAGTGACGGTAGAAGTGCCGGAGAGCCCTCGTTATACAGGAACCATCGGAGCATATTACTGTGCAATGGTCGGGCTTGGTCAGTTAAAAGACTATAATGCAATCTATGATGCAGTCCGTATTCAAAAAAGCTTTGTTCCGCGGCCTGAAAATGAGAAAATTTATGATAAGTTATTTCATGTCTACAAAAAACTGTTCCCGGCTTTAAAAGATTTGTACAGTGAGTTAAATGGTGTTTATTAATTGTATATGGCGGGCAGCTTGGAGGTTTTATCATGAAAATTGCAATTGGTGAATTTCATCAGGAAACAAACTCTTTTAATCCGTTTGTAAGTACAAGAAAGGATTACGAGGTGTTTGGAATACAAAAAGGCAGCGAAGTCATCAGCTGTGTTGATGATTCCTGCGCTCTTCAAGGAATGATCAATACATTAAAGGCTGAAGCCGTGCAAATTTTGCCCACATGCAGAATGTGGGCAAATGCCTGGGGAAGGGTAGAAGATAAAGTAGTTGAAGAGTTTTTAGAAGAGGTGGCCAGTGTATTAAAGGACCATTTGCCATTGGACGGCGTATGTCTTTCTCTGCATGGTGCGACCCAGTCGGTTCTGTCAGATGATGTTTGTGGAGATATTTTAGAATCAGTGAGAAAAATTGTGGGGGCTGGTACAACGATTACAGCATCCCTTGATTTACATGCTCATGTAACAAAAAAAATGATAGACCATGCAGATTTCCTGTGCGGATATCAGACCTATCCGCATATTGATTTTTATGAGACCGGAGAAAGGGCAGCTAAATTATGTCTGGAAGGCATAAAGCAGGGCAGACCATTGTACAAACAATTTGTTCGTATCCCTATGGTTGTCCCGGCAAGCGGATTTACAACAATGGAAGGTTCTTTTGCCAGACTGATGAACTGGGCAAAGACATTAGAGGAACAAGGTGAACTGGTGGATTTTTCTATTTTCCAGATGCAGCCGTGGCTTGATGTAGAAAATGGGAATTCAGCCGTTTTGACGGTATCTACAACTTTGGAGGACCCTTATGCATTGAAATTTGCAGAAAAACTGGTAGAAATACGCCATAAAATGATGCCGAAGCTTAGCAACGTGGTAGAGATTATAGAATCAGCAGAAAAACAAAGGGATGGGGAACCGATTGTTCTTGTTGATTCGTCGGACTCCACAAATGCGGGAGCATGCGGGGACAGCGCTTATGTGCTGCAGGCGATTCAGGAATGCCGATCACCTGTGAAGGCGGCTATTGCATTATGCTGTAAACCTGCTGTTGATAAAGCTTTTGCAGTGGGGATTGGAAACAGAGGAGCATTTTCCATTGGTGCAGCGCTGGACAAAGTGCATACGCAACCTGTGGAAGTAACAGCTTATGTGCAGTCATTGCATGATGGAGTTTTTATACAGGAAGGGCCTGCTAAACGGGGGCTTGAGAATAACCTAGGAAAAACAGCAGTATTAAAAGTTGGAAATACACATGTAGTTGTTACTTCTGAATTTTTGCTGGGACCGGGAGATCTACAGTTATACCGGCATTTTGGAATTGAACCTACCTTTTATCAATTAGTAGTTGTAAAAGCATGCTCCTCTTTTAAAGCCGGGTATCAGCATATATCAAACAAAGTGATGTACGCAGATACGCCTGGTGCAGCAACTGCAAATTTACAGAGCCTCGATTATAAGAAAATTCCTGAAACATATTATCCTTTTACAGAAATTTCAAAAGAGGATATTGAAGTGGTTCGATTATGAAAGTTTAACATAAGTTGTAAATTTAAGTTAGACAAATGAAAATCGTATCAGAATATGGCAAACTGAAAGTGTATTATCAAACAAAAGATATTGATAAGAATTGATGTTGTAATGATAATATATTATAATATAATTACAAAAGAGAGGTGATGATACATGAACAGTATGGACCATATGGCCTTGGTGCAGGCTCGTACACCGGAAAAATTAAAGGCAAATGCAGCAGAGATCCTGGAGCAGTTAGGGCTCAATATGTCAACTTATATTAATATGTCCTTAAATCAGCTAGTCATACAAGAAAGAATCCCATTTGAAGTGAAGCTGAATGCTTCGCCTTATTCCGCACAAGAGGCCATCAATGAAGTAAAAGCTACCTTGGCGATGGAGGGAATGGAACTTACCGCAGAAGATATAATGCTCTTAAAGGCATACAAGAGCGGTGAGGTTTCCGGTGATGAACTAAGACAGCAGATTTTGAGCGAGGTTGAAAGATGACAGATCGTGTCTATTGTTATCCTGACTCTGATGTCCTCATAAATAAACTTGGAATACGAGATCAGAAGCAATTGCATATCACGGAGCGGAAATTAACCATGCTCAGGCTTTTGGAAATCATCGAAAAACCAATAAAAGGGCAGTTTGACTTTGTGCACCTTCAGGCGATTCATAAATATATTTTTCAGAAATCAATGCATTACATCCTTTTCGGGAGGGAAACGGGAGAAGCCAAAGAGAGTTTATTCGCTGCCTTGCACGCAGAAATGGAACTATTATTAATTTTTCGCAAATATCGGAAGAAGAAATGATAAT
>CAUEYG010000073.1 GCA_959021945.1 uncultured Eubacteriales bacterium
ATTCCGGGAAATCTGCATTTTTCTGGCTACCATGCTGATATTGCTCTCATATTGGTTCATAAGATGAATCAGCACTTTTTCCTCTTCCGCCTGCTTATCTCTCGTTTCTTTTTCTATATTTTTTTGGTGGCAGTCACCGATAAAAGAATCAAAAAATGTATTCATTCCTCCTGGCGGTATATAGATCATCCGTTCTACTACATTTTGGAGTTCTCGTACATTTCCAGGCCAATGATATTCATAAAAAGACATCAGCCTTTCGTCTGTAAAAGTCTCTTCACGATTAAATCGGTGGTTTCCATATTTTTTAATAAAAGCACCTATTAACAGAAAGATATCTTCCTTTCTCTCACGAAGGGGAGGTATATGCAGATTAATTACATTGAGCCTGTAGTAAAGGTCGCTTCGAAAACGCCCTGCCTGTACTTCATTGTACAAGTTTTTATTAGTGGCGCAGATAATGCGCACATCTACCGGTATCTGCTTGTCATCACCGATTCGCGATACTGTACGGGTCTCTAATACTCGCAAAAGCGCTACTTGCTGAGCCAAAGGCATTTCGCCGATCTCATCTAAAAACAAAGTTCCGCCGGAAGCCATTTCAAATTTTCCAGCTCTTCCTCCCTTTGATGCCCCTGTAAAAGCACCCTCCACATATCCAAAAAACTCACTGCCGATCAGTTCTGCAGGAATCACTCCGCAATTAATAGCTACAAAAGGTCCGTTTGCCCGTTTGCTGGCATTGTGAATGGCCTGGGCAAACAGTTCTTTTCCCGTGCCACTCTCACCTTCTATGAGAATGGTAGCCCCTCCGGCAGCAACAGCCTTGGCATAGGCCACAAGGGTTTTCATTTTTGCGTTTGATGTGTAAATATCGGAAAATCGGTGCATAGCGGGAAATGTGCCACTGTGGCTGTCCATTTTCATGGTCTGTTCTTTTTCATGGATATTGGGTCCAAACTCACCTATCCACTCATTTGCTTTGGCAAGTTCTTTAGCGCTTTCCTCAATCTTTTCTTTCCATCTGGTAATATCTACACCAATCTCCTGAAATTCCACTAAATTATTTTTCTCATCAAAATATGCCCGGCCTACATATTGAAGCCAAATAATCTTGCCGTCTACCCGCTTGGAACGTCCTTCTATTCGATAATAAGGATTTTCCGGAGTCACTATCTGCTCCATATTGCAGGTTGCCCTGTCTTCTGGAATGATAAAATCAAAGCAGCTTTTTCCTATGGCCTCTTCCTGGGTCACTCCATGACATTTGCAAAAAGCTTTATTTACATATTTAATTATGCCTGTGTGATCTTCAATGAGCACAATTTCCGCCATGTTATCGAGTATTTCAAAATCATTTGGTTTCATTTAGGGGCTCCTTTTGGATCTCTCTTTTGATACAGGGCTTGAGCAGGGCAGGACCGGACCTTCCCTGCTCAAATCTCCTTGATAATCACTGACGTTACTGCGCTGTTCTTTTTTTAGGGCGGTATTCGTCCAAAACACCATTCTCATCATCGTCTTTCATCCATTTAAACATCCGTATCATCATAAAGGCTACAATGACCATAAACGGAACTGAGATAATGATAGATAAAGTCTTAAGTGTAGAGAATTCTGCTTTTACAAACATGATGACTAATGGTACCAGTGTAAGGATAATGCACCAAAATACTCTCAGCCAGCGGTTTACATTGCCGTCTTTTTCTACAATTTTGGTAGTTGTCTGAGCCAGAGCCAGGGATGCAGAATCCAGAGAAGATGCAACAAACCCTACGATCACCACCAGAATGACCAGAGGAATTACAACACCTCCTCCAGGAAGTAATTCTACAATCTGATAGATGCCTGCCTCACCAACGCCGCTGTTTACAAGATCTACTACATCAGATTTCCCTGTAAGGTGCGAATGCATTGCAAAGCTTCCATCTATTGCAAAGAGCATCCAGCCGCCGGCGCTGATTCCAAATAGGGTTGCAATGGATAGCTGACGAAGGGTACGGCCCTTTGATATTTTAGCAATAAAAATGCCCATCATTGCCGCATAGTTCAAGTAAAATGCCTGGAAGAACATGGTCCACGCTTCCGGGAATCCTTCATTTTGAATCGGATCTGTAAACAGACTGGCCCTTGGCATAATCTCCAGCATCCAGCCAAAAGTATTGGCTGTGTTCTTTATGATAAAATCTGTTGGTCCTGCAAAGAAAATATAGAGCATCAGCGCAATGCACAAACCGGCCGATAAATTACTCAGGTTTTTCATCCCCTTGTTTGTTCCAATGAAGGAAGTGAAGGTAAACACAATAGCAATGCCCAATACAATAGCTACTTGAACCGGGAAGGTAACTTCAATGCCAAAGACCTGAGTCAGGGCCCCTCCTGTCAGCGGAACAGCCAGCCCTAAGGAAACGCCTAAAGCTCCTACAACACCGAATATAACGGAGAAATCAATAAGTTTTCCAAGTACGGATTTTGCTTTTGGATTGATTCTCTCTCCCATCATGGATTGACACACAGCACTGGTTTGCAAGGTAGGTACTTTTCTGATATAAAATGCATAGGACATGGCAAGACCAATCACCACATAAATGGCCTGGCCGTGAATCCCCCAATGAAAAAAAGAGAAAGAAAGTGAGGATTCCAGCGCCTGCTCTGAGCCCGGTTCCATTCCCAGACCCGGAGCAGAATAGTAAAATGCCCATTCAGTAAAGGACCAGTATAAGGACGCAGAAGCCAGGGCTGCCAAGGTCATCATTGCAATATAAGTAAATAAATTATAGTCCGGATCGCCCTTTCCCAATTTAATGCTGCCGTATTTGGGACTGCAGCAGAAAAAAATGGAAACACATACTGCAATTAGGGTGAATCCTTCCAAAAAAGAGCCAAAATAGGCAATAATCGTGTCAAATACTTTATTAACACCATTAAGTGTTGATTCCGGCTTTATAGCCATAAAAGCAACGAATGCGAACAAGATAATTACGCTTACGGCAATCAGAGGAATATCGTATTTTCGTTGTTTGTTGTTCAATGAATTATTTTCCATAATAATCTCCTAACGCTTGTCAAAACTAAAAGCTTACGAATACAGGACTATTCAGAGAGCCGGCGGGAGCTGTAAGTCCTCCTTACCGCTCCTGCTGCTCTGTCAAGCCCTTTTATCTGCCGATTTGTTTTTTAAATAATTCTACGCTAGGAATCTTGATATCAAGCACATCTGCAATCTTCATCTTTGCGGCCATACCATAGGATGAATGCGGAGTGATTACGATGTTTCCGATATCCAGAGATTCCCTGATCTCTTTCATAGCGTATTCATCTGCTAAATCTTCCACTGCACATCCAAGTTTGCCTGCCACATATTCTTTTGCTTCAGCCAGCTTCATGCCTTTGAATACCATACGCGCAACCAGATCTCCGGCTGTACGTACGCCGCCCATTCCAGCAGCCATTTCATGCATGCATGCCATGCCGTATGTATCTCCGTGGCCTATCTACAATCCATCGGCTTTGCCGATCTCCATCATACATTTAGAAACTCTTGTAGTAGCATCTGTTGGAGAATAGTTGTTGAGAGGAATTCCTCCTACCCCCATGCCTACATCTACCAAGACTGGAATATCTGCTACTTTTACAGCCTGCTGCACATAAGTAACAGAACGGGCCAGGTTCCATGCAAAAGATTTACTGCTGTTTGTGTTAACAACACACCCATAGCTGTGTACTCCGGCTTTTTCTACTGTTTTCACCTGTTTCGCCGGATACTGGCCTGCCAGCTTTTCTCCTTCAAATTTTAGTCTGCCGTGCATACCCAAAGTGAATTCGTTTGCCATACCCATGGTAATGCAAAGATCCGGATATTTTTCAGAGAGTACTTTTGCTGCATTGAGAGCCGCTAAAAAGTCAGCATCGCCGCTGGCCCCTGCTGTATCAAACTGGATACCGTCAGCTCCTGCCTCTGCCATCATGGATGCAATATAGATCATGTCTTCCGCACAGTACTCAGCTGCTTTTTCCTGGGCTTCCATGGCTTCTTTTATTTTTCCCTGAGGCAGCAATTCAGACCAGTTGTCTACTGGACCGTCCGGCTTTGTGTAAAGACCCATATTCGGCATAGCGCCGTAGAACAGTGGGATAATGGTGTTCATCTGGGCCTGTTCCATGGTCATGGATTCTTCCGGCGCAATATTTTTAATGGCTTTATAACTATAATCTGTGTTGCATAATTCCATAGAGTCTGAACACAGAACTCTCTCATGCATGAGAATGTCCGTTGTTCTATCTACTGGAAGTCCTGATCTTACAGGAGCCTTTAAGGTTCCGGCATCAAAGATGGTAACTCCCTCATTGCCTTTTTCTACACTGACATTTTTGTTGGACATTGTAAGGATTTCAACCATATAATCTACATCGTTACTGCTCATTGGCTCTGATTTGCCTTTTGTCACAGCGTCATCCATACCAGCCAGCACATCTTCACGGATTTCTTCTTTTGTCATCCAAACTGCTTCGCCGTCACCCATTCTGGTGAAGTATTTTTTATCGCTCATTGTATCTCCTTTCGCTTTTTAGTTTATTTTCTTTCTTCTATGATTTTTAACGCTACATCACAACATTCTGATGCATCTTCTGAATATGCAGTAGCACCGATTTTTTCAGCCCACCGCTGTGTAACAGGAGAGCCTCCCACCATTGTGGCATATTTGTCCTTTAGACCTTTTTCTGCCAGCTTTTCTTCCAGCTCTTTTTGTACCGTCATTGTAGTAGTTAACAGTGCGCTGGTTCCGATAATATCGGCGCCCACTTCCTCTGCCTTGGCAATAAAAGTATCAGCAGGAACTTCTCTTCCCAGATCATAGACTTCCAGTCCGCAGGATTTCAGCATGGACACGCATATACCCTTTCCGATATCATGTACATCACCTTCTACAGTTCCGATTACCATTTTGCCTTTTTCCGCAGATTCTTCCCCTTTTGCCGCCAGTTCTTCATCTACCCGGTCTGTTACGACCTTCATGACTTCTGTGGCAAAGATCAGTTCCGGCAGGAAAATCTCGCCTCTTCCAAACTGATCCCCCAACTCGTTCATACCTTTGCTAAAGCCTTCCTGGAGCAGCTCTACTGCTGTTACTCCCTCCTGAGCACCGGCATCCAGCACTTCTGTGGCCATGTCTTCATCTGCTTCAACAATCGCGTTGAAAGCCTTTTCCATTAATTCTTCTCTTGCCATTTTTTCTCCTTTCATCCTTTCCATTCCTTGATTTATATAAAGCATTTTATATAACTTGTTATTTAGCAGCAGCCTTTACTGCGTCAACCAAGTCTTCCCTGCTTGGTATGATGGAAATAAATTTCTGTTCCCCGTTAATGCACATAGTCGGCAGATTGGCTACTCCCATCTTTCTGGTTCTAGCAATATCTTCCTTGATAAAATATTTGTATACCCGGTATTCTGCCATATCTTTGATGTACTCATAATTGTCCTTTACAGAAGCCAGCATATAGGTACATGCGGCGCACTGTTCAGGATCCAGCAGGAACAGTTCGATGATTACCTTGTCCGCATTGGCATAATCTGGGATCTCTACTTCAATATCGTCAAAGGAACTTTCATAGTTTTCAATTAACTTTCTGGAACTATCCGGATTCTTTACTGCCTGAGCGCAGGCGATGGTGTTTTCTCTTGGCGTTGCATAAGGCATATCACAGCCCGGACTTACAATAAAGTTTGTTTTATCTTCTACACTGTCCATGAGATCAATAACACTCTTAATATTGTCTTGCTGTGTACCGTGCAGCATGGTTGTTGTCAGTGGGATGTTTCCTCCAATTGCAATATTGTAACGATCTGTAATTTCTTTTGCTTTTGCCAGATCCACATTTTCATCAACAGACACGCCATCCGGCCCCATCTTACACATCACTTCAATCTGGCTGGTAGCGTTTCCACATACAAAGAAACTGGACAGACAGTCTCTGCTGCGGATATAATCAAAGACTCCAATAAAGGCCTCTGACAGTAGCTTTTCAATCATCCTTGGGGACACTTGGCTGATCAAAGGGTCTACTACTGCAATTACATCCATACCTGCATCAATGTACATTTCGCACATCTTTACGGATACTTGGGCGCAATAGTTCATCAAGTCCTTTACATAGTTCTTGTCCTTCATCATATCCATGAAGATGTCGCTGCCTCTCAAATGGGAAGCCAGTGTAAAAGGGCCGCAAATCAGACCATACAGGGCCACTTCGTCTCCAATGGCTTCCTTTGTTCGCTTCATGGCATCCAGGATCATCGGCATCCTTCCTGATTCCGGTGTCGGTATTTTGCAACTGCACGGCAGAGTTTTTTCTTCTGCCAGAGGGTGGCTCTTTACTGACGGCGGGTTATCCTTTGCCCACAGGAGATCACAGCCCAAGATCTCTGCTTCTACCTGCAGATCAAACAGCACTGGCAGCCCATCAGGCATATACAGTTTGTTGACCTCTTTCAAAGATTCCACAATGTTATCTGCATTAGTGAGCATCTCTTCTGCAGTAAACCCTTTGAGCTGACCTGCGTGAACTCCTGCAAATGGCACCCATGGAATTTCCTTTGTTTGTTCATGGCGTAATGTTCTCAGTATTAGTTCTTTTCCCATTCGTATCCTCCTTATTTGGATATTTCAAAAGTAAATGGCTCTGTCTTTTATAAGAGCAAGAACAATGCCAAACCCATTCTATTTTTTCAAATAATGTGCTTGCAGTTGAATTCCCTACGTTTTTATAAGATTAAAAATAATTCTACTATTTCTAATTGCATAAAAAAACGATGAAAAAAATCATTGTTCAATGACTTTTTTCATCGCTACATATTATCTTATCTGCCCGAATGTTTTTTTAACAGTTTTACTACTGTTGACTGGTCAATCTTCAGTGCATCCGCAACCTTATAGGTGCTGCCAAGCTGTTCATAAGCCTGGGTCACTAGTTGGCGTTCTACTTGCCATTTTGCTTCTTTTAGAGGCATCAGGCCTTTACAGGTTATTTGG
>CAUEYG010000074.1 GCA_959021945.1 uncultured Eubacteriales bacterium
GTTTCCACGCTCTGTTTAAAAAAAGACTCCAAACTTTCATCCTCATTATAAGAATCATTAATCTGCTCCTTAAGGCGCTGCAGCACCGGACCATAATAATCGGAAAAGCACTTATTTTTCAAAATTTGCTGCATTTCGGGTGTCTTCAGTGTAAATTCATGGTTCTTTCGAATATCAGCCTTGTAAATGTTGTCTGCAGAATCCAGGTCAAAGAAAAAAGTAGTTCCAGATCTCCTGCATGACCGGTTGATTCTTCCTAAAAACTGCTCTTCACTGTCCAATTTGGAAATATCCTTATATCCTACATCCATGTCAATATCTACTCCTGCCTCAATAACCTGTGTTGCCACAAGGATAACCCCTTCTCCTTCTGAGTGCCTCATTTGCTCCAAAATCTGTTTTCGTTCCGCCTGGTTGTCATCTCCTGTTATTAAAAAGAAACGGATTCCCAAGTCATTTGTTTCATTCAAAAATTTGTAAAAAGCATAAGCTGATTTCTTTTTAATAAATTCAATAAGGATTTTCTTCGGTTCCTTTAATTGCGCCTTTATATGGGAAAAAAGCGCCTGAAAATCAACCTCTTTTCCCAGCAGTTCATAGGAAATATTCACCCGGTCTTTGAACATGGGATGGGAAAAATATTTTTCCCGATTTTCCACAAGTACGGCTGTACCCTCCGTCTCGTCGGTTAAATAAGAAAGATCCGGCAGCGTAGCAGACATAATAACAACTTTGATATTCAACAGTTCAGCCAAGGCTTTTATAAAAATAATGATTTCAGACCAGATGGTATTTTTATAGCTTTGAATTTCATCCAAAATCATCACACTGTTTGCCAGCTGCATGAAACTAAAAACATCATCTCTCCTTGCACCAAACATGGTTCGAAAAAGGCTCACATGCGTGGTCAGAATAAAAGGGTAGTTTAGAAACTGCCGGTTTAAAAGGGCGGTTTGATAAAAGACTTTCGTATCAATATCACCTTCCCCTGCCTTTATCGGAGTAATGGAATTAATGACTGCAATTTTTTCCAGCATTGTATCTGCATCACGAAAGGTCTTTTTTAACACATCCAGATTCTGTTCCACCAATGTATTGAATGGATAAATATAAAAAAGTTTTCTCCGTTTCTCATCCAGCATCTGAAATCCCAGGTTCATGGCGGTATTGCTCTTTCCACTGCCGGTTGGCGCTTCCAGGAAGTAAACAGAAGTGTCTTTCTTCTCCTTCCAAGTTGATTCCACATCTAAGAAAAGTTCGCTTCGCAAGGTGTTAATATTAGAAGAAAAATCAAAATTCCTGCCATACTGTTCCTTCTCATATTGCCGAATCATCTGCGTCAAGTCAGCTGTTTCAAAATCTGTTTTCAGCAGGTCAATCTGGTCAAAATCTCCAAAGTCCTTGATCTTCACCCCTTCCATATACTGCGTTGTGGCATAATAGTCAGCAGCCACAAGGAGGGAGTACAAGAGCCTGGTATAAGCAAAGATACCGATTTCTTGTTTCCGTGAACTTCCCTTCATTGCTTTTTTAAGAAAAGATTGGCACAGCGGTACATTCTCCTCTGATAAGTACTGTAATCCTGCATAACCTTTCATCTTTTCTCGTGACAGCCCGGCTACAATGTCCTCAGCAGGACCCTCATTAAAACTGGATGCAAATTCATTAAAGTTGGAAAGATCGCTGTGGTGTCTGGAAATCACGTAAGCATTTAACAATAGCATCCCCTTTATCATCTTTTGCTCTTTTTTGGAAAAGCCTTGCTGCTCCATCTGTTGTAAGCAGAAATACAAATAAACAACAGATGAAAACAAGGCATGGTCTGCTCCAGAAAGAAAAGAGCAGGGCCTTTCCGCAATTTTGTTATGCATACGCGCTCTTTGAAATTCAGGATTGATTTTACCTGTATCATGAAAGAAGACTGCATATTGAAGCGCTTTCTCAAAGAACCCTTCCACAGTTTCATTCTCAGATGCAAGGTAACACTTCCATAAATTCCGGAATAGAGGCTGCAGCTTTTTGGCTGTCAAAATTCTTTCGTAAAAGGAAAGGCACAATTCGCTATGGGCTTCCAAAGTTTCTTTTTTTCGCTCTTCCTTTTCTTTGGGACGATGAGCATAAAATGGCACGCTTAAATCCAGTATTTCTGCTAGTTTCATATATTCCTCCAAAACAAACAGGGCATGTCAAAACAAATTTCTGACACACCCTGATACTCTTAAAAAAAGACAATATTTCTTTCTTCTATCTCATAAATCGCACAATCATATTCTTCCACTGGAATATTGGAAAAATAGAATTTTTCTAACTCATACAGGTTTGTTGTTTCCTTCAGAGCTTTGGGAAGATATTCTTCATAAAGATATGGCCGGGGCACATCTTCATCAAAATCAAGACTGACTTTGTCCTTTAGAAACAAACTATGAATTCGCTTTTCCTCCATATCAGAAACCAGCTGTGCCTGACAAACCTGTACGTTGCCCAAATCAGCCGGATGGTCGTTGCTCCCCAGGTAAGGTAAGTAAATGCACCTCCTCTGCGTCAGAAAGTCCTTTATTTTCACACCTTCCTCATGGTCCAGCTTTACATAAATCTCCCATTTAGGCTCTTCCAGCCATTGCTGCTTTACAATGAGATTACCGCCCTGTTCTGTAGATGCATAACCTACTGAGTTATTAAAACTTTGAATTTTTTTAGAAAAAGTACCCTTGCTCTTTTCTGCCGGTGCAATGGAAATCTCCAGGTCCTTTAGCATATCATAAAACTCAGGATAACGATCTCCCGGCTTCATCTGTCCATAGCCGTTATAGCCCAATATGGCACCAAATATACCTAAAAGCGCTACCTTATGAAGATTTCCGTAAGTGAAATAATAATAGGTATTTACTTCCGGCTTTCGAAAAAAGGCGTCTTTTCCCGATAACGTAAATTTCAAAACTTCCATAAGCAGCTCCTAAATCTGTTTTTGGGTGAAAATATGAAAGAGTTTTGCTTCCTGAATGTCCTGTTTTAATTCTGTAGTATGCGGGTTATAATAGATTTCCACATTTTGAATCCGATCTTTTACATCATTGAGAATCTGGCTGCACTCAAGTGTAATCTGATTTTTTTCCTCACCCTTTTCAAAGGAAATGTATTCTGCCAGATTTGGAAGATACAAGTCTTCATCTGTCTCAACAAAAATTCCCAGCTCATTTTCACATCCTGCTTTTGCATTGGTTGCATAAGATGTTGCAGCTGTCAGTGCAGCTTTTTTAAAGGCATCATAATCCTCCTGAGTATAGCCTTCTGTCACGCCCAGTTCCACAAATTCCTTATAGGCCATTGGGTTAATCGCAAAGGAATAAAAATAATGGGCTTCATCGCTGATAATCTTAGAACCCAAAGTGGAGTTTTTTGCATCCTCTCCTTCTTCCCCGCTTTTCTTGGCTGATTTTTCCTTTGCCTTTGGATCACGAAACGGAGACAAAATGGGTTGTTCAAAGGCCTGAGACTCTTCATATTTATTGAATCCTTGTCCAAATTGTACTGCACCTGTAATGGAAATATTATTGCTGGCCTCTGCAAAAGTAGCTCCAAAGTTTTTCACATCAATAGCCTTAAAGAGGTTGATTAACACTTGTTTTCCATCTTTTTCATCCTTTAAGTCCTTTATTTGAAACAGTTCTTCATACCTTTCCTTGAGGGTCTTTGGAATCAAACGCACTTCGTTTTTCTTCCCTTCGCTAAAGCACATGGATTTTATATATAACACTTTTTCGCCTTGGTTTTCCCACATTTTTTTCATAGGATATTTGAATGCCTTATCGCTGCCAAAGACCTGGCCTTCCGCAGTGGTTTTGGGATAGCCGGAAAAATCTGCGTTCCAGTTTGCCATCAGGGCTGAAATTCCTAATACTCCATAAACTCGTTTATTCATTTTCTTTCTCCTTTTTCTCAAAAATTACATTGTCTGATAAAAGTCCGCTTATGATCATTTCCTGGTTAACCGGCTGCTCCGGCTTGTGCTGCATAATCCTGCTTAAAAGCTGTTTCACCCTTCTGTCTGTTTCGTTGATATCATAATTGTATTTTTTAAATAATCTGCCCATCTCCTCTTTCATTTTTTCGTCAGATTTTGTATTTAAAAATGGATTTACAAAGGACAATGGCTTTTTTGCTGTCTTGCTTTTTGAAATAAAGTAAGCAACCATTTGACCTACTGCAAAATAATATTCTTCATCTTCTGAAAAGCTCCAAGTACCCTCTTTGGAATACATATGATTTCTCAACGCTTCTTCTATTTTATACATTCGTGCCTCCATTTCACCGTTTTGTGCAAAATAATCGTGCAAGGACCATCGTAGATTTAATTGTTTTTTCGCTTTCTTTAAGTAACCTTTGTTAATAGAGCTAATAATCAGCCCTTGCGAAATTTGACGCAGCAGCGGCGCCACGTCAGTATTATCATTGGCATACAGCCACAGATGGATTTTGGACCTTGCTTTCAACAGACTGTTTAAAAGAACACTGTCCCGAATCAATAAATCCCCTGGCTCTGTATAATAGTTACCTCTCAAACAGTTGTTGAAAAAAAACTCATCAATCAGTGCTTCCAGTTCTCCTCTGTCATAAAGGATTCGCCCTGTATCCTCTTCTTCTATTTTTATAATTGCTTTGTATGCAAAAGGAGGTTTTAATTTAGGGCTATGGCAGGGAACTGGCTGAAAGTCTTGTATTGCCACCTCGTTTTTTTCTTTTCGAATCCGCATATAATAGCCTGTCAAGTCTCTGTCTAATTTCTCTCCCGGTCGTTTTCCCACAATGCAGCCGTTTTCCGAGTCAAAGTAAATGTCATATTTCCCCATGGAGACAAGGCCCATAAGGTAATCAAAAAACTGGGACTGGAGCATGACTTCTTGTTGGTCCAAAAGGTAAGGAAGTTCCATATTACCCCTGGTGCGGTTTGCCAGAAATGGCTTTTTTGAATTCATCCCCATATTGTCATTGGGCAGTCCATAAATGGTTCCGTCAACTTCCTGATTATAATCAGTGCTGTTGTATATATTGGGAAGTATGTAACGCAGCCCCTCCTGTTTATATAAGGCTTTTGTTTCCTCCTCATCTTCCAGAATAAAAAAGAGTTTCAGATAATCCTTTTTTTCTAAGTCCAGGTCCAGTGAAAAAATATGGGACAAAATCCATTCCTGAATTTCTACTGCCAATGCATGATTGAAAGAATCTAAACTTGCTTCCACCTGATTGTACAATTCCATTGATTTCTTTTTTTTCTGGTATTTTTGTTTTGGGTCCTCTAAAACTTGAAAATATGTGTTAATCGTATCCTCTGTCAGTTTTTTCTCTTTCAGGCTTTCCTTTTTAACTGCAAAAGAGAGGTAGTTATTGCTGTGAATTGTCTTTGAAGAGTCTATTGGTTTGTTCATTTCAATCAGCTTGCTGTAATAATCCAGGAAACACACTAGCGGAAACTTCCCATGCTCTCTCCCTTCCAGCCTTTTTTCTTTTTTATTGTATCGAATATCAAAAGGCGTTTCGGGGACAAATTTTCCTTCTTTTTTTTGAATCAAAAGGTAAGTGCCTTCTTTTGGAACATAGTTATCCAAAAGATATCGTTCCCCTTTTTCTTGGAAGTTTTTTGCAAAAATTTCAACGCAATCTTTTAACACAGCTTATACCCCCTTTGCTGGGCGATAGTTGACATAACCTGCACCGCGGCTTCCTAGTTCTCCAACTCCTGCGGCTAGAGCCATGTAAGCTAGATTCTGAGCAGACGGATTATCCGCAACTTGCATTTCCAATTTATCGCCTAATAGTGTAATTTTTTTATAGGGCACTGCAATAGGCTTGTGGTTGGTAAGCTCAAAGCTTGTCCACAAATCAAAGTCTTCATCTAACACTGTATCATTAAAATAGTTAAACTTTTTAATAAGGTTGGTTTTCATAGCTTTTTGGTAATCTGCAAAGCTAATATTTCCCTTCCAGTATCCCCCCTCTTCACATTTCATGATAGCCGGGGTCAGAGTATATAGCTTTTCAATAGGCTTTTCCGGAATAATCCATATTTCTGTTGCCAGCCCCTTTAATAAGGGAGTTTCCATGCGGGGCAGCATTTCAACAAGGTATTGAGCCAACTTGCTGTCTAAAGTTCGGATTGTAAAAGTGCAGAGGGTATCTTTTTTATAGATGCCTTGTTTGTTTACGGGGGCCAAGCCAGAAAAGCTGTATGGTTTGTATGTATTCTGCTGATGCAATGTTGTCCATTCTTCCCTTTGGCACAAAGTTTTATCAATAAGCCCTGCAATAGCAGCTGAAGCCTTTTGCTGAATAATATCGGACAAGAGATATACCCGCAGCTTGATGGATATTATTTGCATTTTTATCACGTCCTTTCCTTACGACCGCTTTATTGAAAAAATTATTTATTTTACTGCAACTTTTTCGGCTTACTTTCTATCTATAATACCATAATTTTCTAATAAGTCAATCTATATACTTTTATTATTTCATAGTTTTGACTATGAAATAATAAACAAAAATGCTCTTTTATCAAAAAACACATCTCATGTTACAGTTCAAAATCAAGAAATTATTTCATAGTTCTGACTAGTTTCAAAACGCCGCTGCGTTGCAGTTCATACTTACCTTATCTTTTGGTTCCTATACTGCACTTTTGGAAAAGGAACACCCCGTACCCATTGATATGCTATTTGTCTCCTGAGTACTCTGCTATAAAAGTATAGTAGCACAAAATAGCATCCGTGTGAAGTGTCTTATTGTTTATACCTTTGTCCTGGTGCAAAGCCGGTCTCTCCGAATCTGTTTGGCTGCGCCATTTTTTCAATCATTTGGACTTTGTTGATGCTCCGGAAAGATAGGACACGATACCTTCTACTGTAAGACAAAACAGCCTCACTCCAAGGCTAAGCTCTTCGATCAACTTCATGTGCGGCAGCAGTATTGGTATTTAA